>NZ_JAEACF010000003.1 GCF_016401385.1 Fictibacillus halophilus
TAGCTGGGTAGCTACGTGTGGACGGGATAAGTGCTGAAAGCATCTAAGCATGAAGCCCCCCTCAAGATGAGATTTCCCATCACGCAAGTGAGTAAGACCCCTTAGAGATGATGAGGTTGATAGGTCTGGTGTGGAAGCGTGGTGACACGTGGAGCTGACAGATACTAATCGGTCGAGGGCTTATCCTTAAAAAGCATAACGTTTGGAAACGTCGTATCTAGTTTTGAGAGAACATAAAAAAATGATGAAAATCATTAAAAAATCTCTTGCAAAATGCTTTAAAATATAATAAAATTTATCTTGTCCCAACAGGATAAATGATTTTGAGAGTGTTACATAAGTAACAAGGTCCAGTGATGATGGCGAAGAGGTCACACCCGTTCCCATACCGAACACGGAAGTTAAGCTCTTCAGCGCCGATGGTAGTTGGGGGTTTCCCCCTGTTAGAGTAGGACGTCGCTGGGCTAAAATCTCAAAATTCCAACTTAGTTGTGGATTTTCATTACATTATTCCACAGTAGCTCAGTGGTAGAGCTATCGGCTGTTAACCGATCGGTCGCAGGTTCGAGTCCTGCCTGTGGAGCCATTTTTACTTGCTTCCATAGCTCAGCAGGTAGAGTGCTTCCATGGTAAGGAAGAGGTCACCGGTTCGAGCCCGGTTGGAAGCTCCATATCATATACTTAAACAAAACAAACAGTTATGGCCCGTTGGTCAAGCGGTTAAGACACCGCCCTTTCACGGCGGTAACACGGGTTCGAATCCCGTACGGGTCACCATTTCTTATAAACACTTTGGAGGATTAGCTCAGCTGGGAGAGCACCTGCCTTACAAGCAGGGGGTCGGCGGTTCGAACCCGTCATCCTCCACCATTTTTTTTGCTTGCCGGTTTAGCTCAATTGGTAGAGCAACTGACTTGTAATCAGTAGGTTGGGGGTTCAAGTCCTCTAGCCGGCACCATGTTTACTTACTATGATAGTAGACACAAAAGCACATATTGGTGCTTGAAGAGTAACGTCTCTTTTTTTATGTGGAGGGGTAGCGAAGTGGCTAAACGCGGCGGACTGTAAATCCGCTCCCTCCGGGTTCGGCGGTTCGAATCCGTCCCCCTCCACCATCTTATGTTTAACGATTCAAAAGTTAGACGATACTAATTGAATACGCGGGTGTAGTTTAGTGGTAAAACAAGAGCCTTCCAAGCTCTGGTCGTGAGTTCGATTCTCATCACCCGCTCCATTTATTTCTTCGGGGCTTTAGCTCAGCTGGGAGAGCGCCTGCCTTGCACGCAGGAGGTCAGCGGTTCGATCCCGCTAAGCTCCACCATATACATAATCATTATACTTCAGGCGATGCCTGGAGTTTTTTTGTTGTTTTAGGAGACTTTTAAATATTTCACGTTTGATAGAAATATTAACTTTTCGGCTGCTAGTATATAGTGTGATCACGTAAACGTATACTTGAGTCAGTTTTGGAGTAGGGTTAAGGGTATGTGGCTTATAAGTATTGTCGAACTATGACGACTCGCCGATATAGGAGCAAAACTCGCCGAATTATAGCCGAAAATCGCCGTATTATCTGCGAAATATCTAGAATTATTGCTGATATTTCTAGAATTAGCTCCACAAATACCCCGAATGGTATTGCTTTAGCGGTCTATTTTTCAACTCATGTAACGGCACCTTCTAAAGAATCCCCATTTCAGTACTGACAAGTTAAAACAGAGTTCTGCTCATTAAGAAAAAACGGAAAGAAGATGGCTCGAAGCCATCTTCTTTTTATCCTTTCTTAACCCAAACCTTATAAATATGTAACTTAAGGTCGAAAGCGCTTTCTTTTCGGTATATCTATGCAAGATTTTGTCCAGTTGAACCATGAAATCCCTTACAGCTACAATAGAGGTAGTGATTCTTTAGTTTTTTGTGTTTTTCATAAGGGAGGAAGAAAAAATGTTGAAAGATATTACAGTAATCGGTGTACCGATGGATTTAGGACAAATGCGCCGCGGTGTGGATATGGGGCCGAGTGCGATTCGATATGCAGGTGTTGTTGAACGCCTTGAAAACCTGGATTATCGTGTAGAAGATTTTGGTGATATAGATATTGCTCGTCCAGAAAAACAAAGTAATGAAAACGAAGGCAATCTAAAAAATTTAAAGGGTGTAATTGAAGCGAGTGAAAAGCTCTCACAAACTGTTTCAACTGTAATCTCCAACAAGAAATTTCCACTTGTTTTAGGGGGAGACCATAGTATTGCGATCGGTACCTTAGCTGGGGTTTCTAAGCACTACGAGAATTTAGGTGTTATCTGGTATGATGCACATGGGGATTTAAATACAGCGGATACATCTCCGAGTGGAAACATCCATGGGATGCCTCTTGCTGTTAGTATTGGTATTGGTCATGAGAGACTTACAAACATAAGCGATTACACACCAAAGATTAAACCTGAAAATATAGTGATTATTGGAGCTCGTTCTTTAGATGAAGGAGAACGTGAGCTGATTAAAGAAAAAGGAATTAAAGTATATACGATGCATGAAGTTGATCGTCTTGGGATGGCGAAAGTTATGGAAGAGACGATTGAATACTTAGCACATACAGATGGTGTTCACTTGAGTCTTGATTTAGATGGTCTTGATCCACATGATGCACCTGGTGTTGGAACGCCAGTACTCGGAGGAATCAGCTATAGAGAGAGTCACTTGGCGATGGAAATGCTTGCTGAAGCAGAGGTTATTACTTCAGCAGAATTTGTAGAGGTTAATCCTATTTTAGATGAAAAGAACAAAACAGCGACGGTTGCTGTAGCTCTAATGGGTTCTTTATTTGGAGAAAAGCTACTATAATAGACTTAGAAAAAATAAAAACAGTTGCCTCTTTATAGATGCAACTGTTCTTTTTCATTTATGCGCTGATATTGGTTAAGCAGGTGATCAATCTCTTGTGAGAGCTCAACTACTTCTTGTGCGATTAGTGGAAGGTGTTTTGAGAGTTCATTCATTTGCTGTCTGGAGTGTTCGATCTGTTCGATTAATAAATCTCTGTGCATACAAACTACCCCTTTCTGCCTCAGCATAATATTTTATATGATTAATATTCCCAGGGCTGATTTGTTTGAAACGCATTATTTAGAAAAAAATACCTTTTTATTTCGTCAAATTCTGCAACATGATAAAATAAAAAAATATGAAAAGATTTGAAACTAATGAAACGCTGGTACGTAAATAAAATCCGAGTGGTGATAAAATAATGGACGCCTTAATAGCGAATATGGTGACCCAAGTAAAAAAAGGGGACCAAGAAGCGTTTGAAGGCATTGTGGACCTGTTTAAAGATAAAATATACCGGCATTGTTTCCGGATGGTCGGCAATGGACATGAAGCAGAAGATCTAGCACAAGAAACTTTTTTAAGAGCTTACCGTAATATAGGTAAGTACAATAGTGAATACAAATTTTCAACCTGGATTTTTCGTATCGCTACAAATCTCTGTATCGACAGGTTAAGGAAGAAGAAACCGGATTATTATCTGGATGCAGAAGTACCAGGTACAGAAGGTGCTACTATGTATAGTCAACTTTCTAGTGAAGAGCCCCTACCTGAAGAAGTGGTTACTGAGAATGAAGAGTGGAATGAACTCCAGGCAGAAATTATGAAGCTTCCTGAAAAATACAGGACAGCTATTCTTTTAAAATACGTTGAAGATCTCTCGTTAGAAGAGATCAGCAAGATTATGGACATACCCGTTCCAACAGTAAAAACTCGTATACATCGAGGTCGGGAAGCGTTGAAGAAAGTATTTCAAATGGTTGTAAAAACGAGGTGATAAAAATGCATTGTGAAGCTTCCGTATATGATGAATTAATGAATAAAGTACTTGATGGTGATGCGACGAAAGAAGAAGAACAAAACTTTCACAATCATCTTAAGGATTGTGAGACGTGTAGAGAAGAGTTTGAGCTGCTGACGGTTACATTGAAGGAATTGCAGCTGCAATCCCATATCAAGGCACCAGATGGCTTTACAGAGGCTGTGATGGCTAAACTGCCTAAAGAGAGGCAACAAGTAAAGTGGATGCGTTGGATGAAGAGCCATCCTGCTCTAACAGCTGCAGCGATTTTTGTGTTCTTTATGGCAGCATCCGTGTTCACGAGCTATAATCAACAAGACCTAGCCGTTGTAAAAGGCGAAGGTAACCTGCAGATTAAAAAGAATGAGCGAGTAGTAGTCGTTCCTGCTGGTGAAACCATTAAAGGCGACTTAGTTGTAGAGAATGCAGATGTTCGAATAGAAGGCAGAGTTGAAGGTGACGTAACGGTCATAAAAGGCGATCAATATCTTGCATCAGCTGGAGAAGTAACGGGCCACAGTCAGGAAATTGGTCAAGTGGTCGAATGGGTATGGTATAAGTTAAAATCTTTGGTTAGTACGAATAATGAAGCAATGAATGATACTCATAAGGAAAGCCGTGTCCATACGGCTTTTTTTCTTGTTCAATTTCACTAAACTAAAAATATCAGCCAACCATCATTAGTAAAACATGTGAGTGTCATGCCAAGTTTTCTTTACATTGAGGTATGCTATAATAAGTAGGTTAAAATTATTTCAGAGTGTTTAAAAGAATACTACTTCATATGAGGTTTTCAATAATAATTTATAACCACTAAATACTTCAACTTGGAAGACAAACCGGGTTGGGAGGGAATTTATGTTACCAATCGCAGATTTTAATATATTCAATTACATTACACAGATCATAGATATCTTGTTAGTGACGTATGTGATCTATAAGCTGATCATGTTGATACGTGGAACGAAAGCCGTTCAATTGTTAAAAGGGATAACCGTAATCATTGTGGTTTGGTTCCTTAGCAGTTCGTTTGATCTTAGAACGATGTCTTGGCTGATGGATAAAGTGATTACATACGGTCTTCTTGCCATCATCATCATTTTCCAACCAGAGTTAAGACGAGCGTTAGAGCAACTTGGACGTGGAAAGTTCTTTTCTCGTACCGGACTGCCTGAGGAAGAAGAAACGGAAAAAGCCATTGCAGCGATCTGTAAGTCGACGAACTATATGTCTAAGCGACGTATAGGAGCAATTATGTCAATTGAGCGAGAAACAGGATTAAGTGAGTACGTGGAAACAGGTATTCCGATTAAAGCGCATCTCTCTTCCGAATTATTGACGAATATATTTGTACCGAACACGCCGTTACATGATGGAGCTGTCATCATTAAACAAAGTCAGATCTATGCAGCAGGTTGCTACTTACCATTAACGGAAAGTCCGTTTGTTTCAAAAGAGCTTGGAACAAGACATAGAGCGGCACTAGGGATCAGTGAAGTAACAGATGCCATAACGGTTATCGTTTCTGAGGAAACAGGTACGATCTCTCTTACGAAGAATGGAGAAATCTATCGTAACCTGGACGAAGAGTCATTAAGAAATTTGTTAAACGCAGAATTGATTATTGCCAACAAGTCCACTTCCTCAACTCGCTGGAATTGGAGGGGAAAGAAAAATGGACAAACTCCTTAGTAGTTCATGGTTTGTAAAAATTATTGCTTTCCTCCTTGCCCTCATGATGTATACGATCGTAACGATGGAGACGCAGGAAGAAGCAGCGAACAATTCGATATTCTCAAAAATGTATACAGAAAGTGAGACGATCGAGAACGTACAGATCAAACCGTACTTTGATGACAATCAATATGTTCTTACCGATATGCCATCATCGGTCGACCTTACATTAACAGGATCCAGCCGTTTGATTACAAAGGCGACAAAAGTGGATAAAGAATTCGAAGTCTATATTGACCTAACCAATATGAAACCTGGAAACAAGCGGGTTAAAGTTCAAGTTCAAGGTCTGCCTGAGGGTGTTAAGGCCAAGATTAACCCTGATTACGTGGATGTTATTCTGCATAAAAAAGTAACAAAAGAGATGAACGTTAATGTGGACTTGAAAAACAAAAGAAAAATGCCTGAAGGATATACAGCAGGTGAAGTTGAGTTCTCACCGAGAACGGTCGATGTGACAGGTGCTGAAGGGATGATCGAACAGATTTCATTCATTACAGGGTTCGTTGATGTAACGGATGCAGATGAAGCGATTCAAACAAAAGTTCCTCTGCGTGCATACAATCAACAAGGAGATTTAATTGATGTTCAGATCAACCCAGGAGTAGCTGAAGTATCCGTACCGATCAAGAAACCGAAGAAAACGGTACCGATATCTATCGAAACGAAAGGGGAATTAGATGAGGGACTTTCCCTTCAATCGATCACATCTGATCCAAGTGAGATTACATTAACTGGTACAACAACTTCTTTGGATAAAATTGATTCATTTAAAGAGATAACGATAGATTTAAGCGAGATCAAAAAAGATACGACACTGACCGTTGATGTCCCAGTACCAGATGGGATCGACGACGTTTCATTAGAAGAAGTAAAAGTAGAAGTGAACGTTGAAGAAACAGGTACTGAAGCAGAAACGGAAACAGAAGCGGGCAATGAACCAGAAACAGAACCAGAAGTCGATCAAGAGACGACAAAAACATTCAGTGATGTTCCATTAACACTGCTCGGAAGCGATGCTGACAAACAAGCAACGATATTAGATCCAGCAGATGGTGTTGTAGATGTAACGGTAAGAGGAAAAAAGAGTGTGCTCAATTCTCTTAAAAAGTCAGATCTGCAGGGAATCGTAGATGTGAGTTCACTTGATCAAGGAACACATAACGTGAAGATAGATTGGAAAAATCCAGGGGATGTTGAACTTACAGGTACAGTTCAGGAAGCCAGTGTGGAAATTCAAACAGAGACTAGCAGTCAATAGTTGAAGGAGAGAGCAATAATGGGAAAATATTTTGGTACTGACGGAGTTAGAGGAGTTGCAAATACAGAGCTTACGCCTGAATTAGCATTTAAATTAGGACGCTTTGGAGGGTATGTTCTTACAAAAAATACAGAAAGACCTAAAATCTTAATCGGACGTGACACGCGTATTTCGGGACAAATGCTAGAAGGTGCTCTTGTGGCAGGTCTTCTATCCATTGGTGCAGAAGTGATGCGTTTAGGCGTAATCTCGACTCCTGGAGTTGCTTTCTTAACAAAAGCTTTAGGCGCACAAGCGGGTGTAATGATCTCAGCGTCACATAACCCTGTAGCGGATAACGGCATCAAATTCTTTGGAGCAGACGGTTTTAAACTGTTAGATGAGCAAGAAAATGAGATTGAAGCCCTTTTAGATAATGAAACGGATGAACTTCCACGTCCTGTAGGCGGCGACTTAGGTTCAGTCAGCGATTATTTTGAAGGCGGACAAAAGTATATGCATTATCTGAAACAAACGATTCCTGGAGATTTTTCTGGTCTTCATATCGCTTTAGACTGTGCGCACGGAGCGACATCGTCACATGCACCGCATCTGTTTGCTGATCTTGAAGCAGACATCTCAACGATGGGTACAAGTCCGAACGGCTTAAACATCAATGAAGGTGTAGGAAGTACACATCCTGAAAAGCTTGCTGAACTTGTAAAGGAAAAAGGCTGCGACATGGGACTTGCATTTGACGGAGATGGAGACCGTTTGATCGCGATCGATGAAAAAGGAAACATTGTCGATGGAGACCAAATCATGTTCATCTGTGCGAAGCACCTGAAAGAGCAAGGGCGTTTGAAGCAAGATACAGTCGTTTCAACCGTAATGAGTAACTTAGGCTTCTATAAAGCTGTAGAAGCAAACGAGATGAAATCGGCGCAAACGGCAGTAGGTGACCGTTACGTAATGGAAGAGATGCGCAAGAACGACTTTAATCTAGGTGGAGAACAGTCTGGTCATATCATCTTCTTAGATTACACAACGACTGGAGACGGACTTCTATCTGGCATTCAGCTTGCTTCAATCTTAAAAGCAACTGGAAAGCCATTATCAGAGCTTGCAGGTGAGATGACAAAATTTCCGCAGCTTCTTATCAATGTGAAGGTTGCGGATAAGTCTAAATTAAACGGCAACGATGCGATCAAAGCTGCCATCGACAAAGTAGAAACAGAGCTTGAAGGAAACGGCCGAGTTCTCGTTCGTCCTTCTGGAACGGAGCCACTCGTGCGTGTAATGGTTGAAGCTCCAACAGAAGAACTCTGCCAAGAGCATGCGGATAAAATCGTAGAAGTAGTAAAGGCTGAGCTCGTATAAATTAATAAGAAACCCTCCCTCATAAAATAAAAAAGGGCACGAAACATATGCATATGCGGCTCACCGGAAGAGCTGTGTATGCATATTTTTATAATATGGAACATTATGTTTCAAGTTTTTCTAAAATCGGGAAAGAATAATAATTGACGGTTTTGAAAAACCCGTGTATGATTATTTTTGTTTACTTCAAATAAAAGGAAGGAGTTAACAGTTAATCATTCATCCAAAGCGCCTGAACTGCTGACCGGAAAATGAGCAGTTGACGAGGAAGAGGTTCATCGATATTTCGGCGGATGCCTCTCGGAACATCACTTCCGTAAGCTTTTGTTCAAACCAGGTAAGGTGACTTCCTGTACAAAGACGAAAGCAAGTGAAAAAAAATAAAAATAGAGAACATAGGTGGGGTTGTGAGCCCCGCTCACGGCCCCCTTATGAAAGCCGTCAGCAGAGTGTGATGGCTTTAAGGAGGACGTTTATTTATGTGTGGAATCGTTGGATATATTGGGAATAATGATGCGAAGGAAATCCTTTTACGCGGATTAGAAAAATTAGAATACCGCGGATATGACTCAGCTGGTATCGCTGTACTGAATGAAGACGGAGTTCATGTGTTCAAGGAAAAAGGACGTATTGCAAATCTGCGTGAAAACGTAGATCTTGGAGTAGAAGCATCCGTTGGAATCGGACATACACGCTGGGCAACACACGGAGTTCCGAGCCGAGTTAACTCTCATCCACACCAAAGTTCAACAGAGCGTTTTACACTTGTACACAACGGTGTAATCGAGAACTATGAACAGGTGAAGAAACAATACATCTCAGGTGTTGAATTGTTGTCTGAAACAGATACAGAAGTTATCGTTCAGCTTGTAGAATACTTTGTAAACGAAGGCATGGAAGTAGAAGAAGCATTCCGCCGTACGTTGTCTGAGTTAAAAGGTTCTTATGCGATCGGACTAATCGACAACCAAAACCCTGAAACCATCTATGTTGGTAAGAACAAGAGCCCGTTATTGGTAGGTAAAGGTGAAGGCTTTAACGTTATTGCGAGTGACGCAATGGCTATGCTTTCTCAAACAGACCAATACGTTGAATTAATGGATAAAGAAATCGTAATCGTGACACGTGACAGCTATACGATCAAGACTCTTGACGGTACAGTTGTTGAACGTGCACCATACACAGCTGAATTAGATGCAAGCGACATCGAAAAAGGCACGTACCCTCATTTCATGTTAAAAGAAATCGATGAGCAGCCTTTCGTAATGCGTAACATCATCAATCAATACCAAAATGAAAATGGTGATCTTAAGCTAGATGATGATATCCGTGCCGCGATGAAAGAAGCGGACCGCGTATATATTATCGCTTGCGGAACGAGCTACCATGCAGGTCTTGTTGGGAAACAGCTGATTGAAAACATCGCTAATATTCCTGTTGAAGCACACATCGCGAGTGAGTTTGTTTACAACATGCCGCTTTTATCACAAAAGCCGTTGTTCATTTTCATCTCACAATCCGGTGAGACTGCAGACAGCCGTGCCGTATTGGTTGAAGTGAAGAGACTTGGACACAAAGCATTAACAATTACGAACGTTCCGGGATCTACACTTTCTCGTGAAGCAAACTACACGCTTAACTTGTATGCTGGTCCTGAGATCGCAGTAGCATCAACGAAAGCATACACAGCTCAAATCGCCGTACTTGCGATCTTAGCAGTTGACTCTGCTCGTGCAAAAGGCATCGAGTTAGACTTCAATCCGCTACAAGAGCTTGCGATCGTGGCAAACGCGATGGAAGTTCTTTGTGACCAAAAAGAAGAGATGGAGAAGATCGCTCGTGAGTTCTTAGCTGTAACTCGTAACGCATTCTTCATCGGGCGTGCTGCTGACTTCTACGTATGTTTAGAAGCTGCACTAAAATTAAAAGAAATCTCTTACATCCAAGCAGAAGGTTTTGCTGGAGGAGAATTGAAGCACGGTACGATCGCATTGATCGAAGACGGTACACCAGTTATCGCTCTTGCAACTCAAGAGCATGTTAACTTAAGCATCCGTGGTAACGTGAAAGAAGTAGCGGCACGTGGCGCTTACACATGCGTGATTTCTATGGATGGTCTGCAAGAAGAAGGCGACCGCGTCGTTCTTCCGAAGATCCACCCTTACTTGACGCCGTTAGTATCTGTACTTCCAATGCAGCTGATCTCATACTACGCAGCGCTTCACCGCGACTGTGACGTAGATAAGCCGCGTAACCTTGCGAAGTCAGTAACAGTAGAATAGACTATTAAATAATACTTTTACAAAAATGTTTGATTTTTTAAAGCAAAGTTTGATAATTTTGAATAAGTTTGATTTAAAAAACTCTCTTAGGATATGATATCCACAAGAGAGTTTTTTTGTTTTTTAAAATGGGGTTTAAATAACACACATCTTGCCTCTTCTTGTTCTTCTAATTAATTATCCTAGTCCCACAGTTACACTCATCAAAAGTTGTTCCAATAAATATCTGCTGCTTTATGCGATTTGTTAGTATTATCGAGCCAAAGTACATTAAAATTATTTTTTTTATAAAATAAATCTAGCTTGTCAAAATGATTTAGGTCCGCGTATGAGATCCAACCCGTAATCTTCTTAACTTTGTTTTCTTTTGCAAACTGAATTAATGAATTAAGTAAAATGGAACCATACCCTCTGCCTGAATTTTCACCAAAGACTTCTATATCACAAAGTTCAATATGTTCCTCACTACTGTAATTGGCGCTTAAACGAATACGGTTCAATACAATACCTCTTTTATTAATTACTTTTAGGTCTATAAAAAATATGCCGTATTTTTCATCAGTATCAAAAATAGTACGATACACAATAATTTTCTCTTCTTTTTTGTGTAAGATATTCAAAAGATTATTTTCTCTATTCTCTTCTATTTTTTTGATTTCTTTCCTTAATTCTTCATCCAGATTCTTTATCTTCACTACTGAATATACTCTCTTATTTCTGTGTTGCTTAAACTCAAGCATAAAATCATACATAAATCTTTTCCCCTAACAAAGTCTTATTTCTATTATTTTATTTTTCGTATACCATAATAATTATCCATTAATTTCTATTTACACGCAATAGCCTTTATTCTACCAATAATTAATGCGTAACCTTCTAAATAGATTACACCTTCTTAAGATACTGTTTATACGAAATTTGGACACGTTTGGCAAAGGAAATTAGATCAACTAGTTAAAAAAATTGGTTTAAGTATAAGAACCATTGCTGGACAACTAGGGGTTGATTTCAAAACGAATAAAAGGAAATTATCGGAAGATGTCGAAATGAATAAAAAAAGAACTAGTAGAATTACGTATTTTAAGAATAAGTATTTTCTCTATAATGTGATTTCATTTACTCACCCTGAAATCGTACAAACCGAGATGTCTGGAGAGGCACAAAAGTATCGTTGCATAGCAGAAGTGGTAGCTAGCAAAATGAATTTACGCTTGATGATAAAGTTGAAGGCACAGCCCTTTTTTACTAAATAAAATAATATGAAATTCAGAGGAAAATACTATGACGGTAATAATAAATAATTTAAGAGAAAAAATTGAAAGTACTTTGGACGATTATATAATAGATCTGGCAGCTCAGGAAAAACAAGAAATCCAACAGAATAAAGAGCAAATTGTTAATAGTCTAATGGCTGGTGAGTTCAGAGATTTAGGAGGATTAACAGCTATGAGGGGGTTTGTGTACCAGTACTATGTATCGATGTTTTATATGGTATCCATGATATATCCGAAGCGTAATAATTGGTGGAAATCTGTGGTGTTGGAATATTTTGATGATATTACTCTTATTGGCGAAGATAAAATTCGATTTATACAAGTAAAAACCGTAAAAGAAGGTGGAAATAAAAATCATCAGCCTAATGATTTTTATAAAAGAAAATCATTAAATAATCCTGAAAATGAAAGGGAGTATTTTAATAGCTGGATAGAAAAAAACTTATTAAATTATGATTATTTTTTAGAATCTAATGTAATCAACGATGTTGATAAAAGTGTTTATAATCCGCAGTTTGAAATAGTAACAAATACTAAGCAGAGTAGTTTATCGACTTTAAAACATTATTCAGGAAATGTTGATTTTGAAATTAAAGATGTAATAGATAAGGATGGAAATGTCGAACATGTTATAACTGACGAAGATCCATTTAAAAATGCAATTATGAAACCAATTGATGGTTTAAATTTAAGGTTTGAAGAGTATGCTCGAAAAGATATTGATTACTATTTAAAGAGACTCTATATAAATAAATTTGGTTCAACCAGAGAACTTTATGATGATATTTTGGACATGATCGAAGAAACTATTTTAATTACTGATATTAGAGGTAAATCTATAGCTGAGTATATCTTCAAAAGGATGTTTGCATTTGTTATATCCAATAGTCATGTAGATAATGAGGATCGCCTAAAGAAAGATGAGTTATTAGTAACTAAATTACAAATCAAGCATCTAGTAGCGGGGTGGGTTACTGAAGCAAAAGAGTTAATTAGTGAAAGTTCTTATTACGACAGTGCTTGGGCTATCTTTAACAGATCTATATCAGAATTAGAAATAGAATTCAAGGCACAATTTGCTAATGACAATTTAAAAGGAGAATTGCTTAAAGCGTTGCAATGGATCAATGCACATATTACAGAGAGTAACATAGGAAATAGCACTTATTGTGTAACAATTCTTAATAAAATATTTTATGGTAATAATAGTCTTTCCATGTGGGATTTTGAACATGGTGATGTTGAAAGGAATTTAAAAGAATCAATAAGATTTATTGTATATTTTATTGTCTTTTACGAAAACCATTTAGAAGTATACAGTACCGCTAAAATGTTATTCCACGAAGGGAAATCAAGTGTAATTGATAACATTCTTTTTACATTATATCATGCAAGAAATAATTTAAATAAAGTAACATCGATGGAGAAAATTAAATCTTGTTTAAACGAATGCCATATTTCTAGACAAATCACACTAGATTTATACTGCTTGCTTATAGGAACAAAAAAAGATTCTATAAATTCAACTGCATCAGGCATTGCAGCTATGTTTAAAGTAACAAACGAACCTGATTCTTCACATAAAATCACAGATGTACCTGATAATATGAGGTTTGTTGATGCTGATGAGATAGAAGATTTTTTTGAGGGATTTAAGGATGAAGGAATTGTTTTAGATAGTTTTAAACAAAATGTGCTATTACCACATTGGAAAGATTACTTAGATGGAATAGTAAACAAAATGAGGGTGACTTATATTGAAAGCTGAAAGAGTAATTAATTTGTTACAAAAAAAAAAATTTGCACAATATCAATTTGAATCATATGTTATGAATCAACTTGAAGAACTGAATATAGATATATGGTCAAGTGATTCAAAGTTAGTAATGTTGAAAGAATATAGAACGGAAAATTCTTTACTAGAATGGAAAAATGAAGATCAGGTGTGCATCGCAAGTATATTACAGTATGTTCCGAAAAAGTATATTAACAATTTATACTTTTTTATGGTTTTAGATTTTAATTCTGATGAAGTTGATTTAAGACTAGAAATAAATAAGATAGAGAAAAATGAATTAATTTGTAAGAAATACATTTTAAAAAATAAAGAAGATTTAAATAGAATTCCATTTTTAATGAATGTAGTAATAGAAAGTGATACATTTTCTTTTGACAAAAAATTCAAAGAGAGAATTATGAAATTTAAAGAAGAGATGGATGGAGATAGATATTTTAATATAGAAGAGTTGATGGCTGATTACTTCAATAATTATTTGGATAATAAGCAAGACTTTAAAGTTAAGATAGAGGATTTAGTAGGAATGGGAGAGTAAGATGTTTATTCAGAAAATAATATTAGATAACTTTCGTATTTTTAGAGGAAGACATGAATTTGATTTTTCTTATAAAAAAGTAGTTGTGGTAGAAGGCCCAAATGGACATGGGAAAAGTACAATTTTTGATGCGATTAATTGGGTTATTTCTGGAAAGATTTCTAGATATGTTGGTTCATCTGAACATCAACAATTTAATTACATTATAAATAGTGATGCTTATTCACTTGGTTTGGATGAAGCATCGGTTGAAATATATTTTAATAATCAAGAGGAAGTCGTTATAAAACGAACTGTTAAAGCGAATGGTTCCACTAAACTATTTATTAATGGTCATAGGTTTGGAATTAGAGATGGACAAAAAGAAATAGTAAGATTATTAGTTAATGAAAAGGTAATCAATGATACTAATTTATTTGACTCTATTGATTTACCTTCATTTATAGAATCAACATTGATTCTATCACAGGAAAACTTAGAAGAGTTTGTTCGAGGTAATAAACCTACTCAACGATACTCTAAATTAGAACAAATCCTAGGTTTAACAAGGTATGGTCAAGATTTCAAGGATTATTTGCAAGTTTTAAAAAAAGAGTGTTTGACACAATATGACGATATTCTTTTAAAAGAGAAAAATATAAAACATGAGCAAGAATTATTAAATGTACAATATAAACAAAAAAGCCTTCAAAATGAAAGAAATGGAAATAAGCCAGAATCAAAGATTATAGATGAATTAAATACATTTTTTAGTAGTTCAATGGAGTCTTTCGAACAGCTTAATAAAAATGAAGAATTTTTCGAGATTACTATAAATGAATATGAAGTTTTAAAGAAATATATTGAAGAGATAGATGATAAATTAAAGAGGCTTGTTGATTTGAAGTTCGAAATTCAACAAAAAGAAATAAATATAAATGATATAGAATTTAATAAAAAGATAGCTAATTTACATAATGAGATAAGTATTCTTCAAATTGAAAAAGTTAAACGTGAAGGCGGTATTGAGAAGGCGAATTCAATAAAAGAAAAATTAAATAAAATTGCTCAAACTAATGCTTATTTAGATATTAAAAAAATTGAAAAGGAAAAAATAGATATAGATATAAAAAATCTCATAGAAAAATTAAAAGTTATTTCCAAAAATTTAGAAATAGATTATGCAAGTTTAGTCTTAAAAAAAATTACGGATTTTATTGAGGAATTTAGGGAAAATAGTACGTTATTAGATAGTCTATTAGAGAAATCTTTAATTTTGGAAAATGAGAATAGGGAATTTAACTTAATTAAAGAGAAGAGAATTATTAGGGAGCAGAATGACAAGAACATTCAGCTAATAAAAGATTTAGAAAAAGGAATTGAAGATACTGAAAATGATATTTTTAATTTAACTAAACAGAAAAAAACTAATTTAGATTCTCAAATATATGCTTTGATACATGAGGTTCAGATCCATCTAATAAATAGTAATGAACAAAAATGTTTAGTATGTGGAGGTTCTTATAATAATAGTGAAGAATTAAAAAATTCTATTCGCATTCAGTTAGATAATTCAAATGAATTATTAAATGGGTTTGAAAAGAAAATAAATAAATATAAAGTTTCTAAAAATGAATTGAATATTAAATTGGATGTAGCAAAACAAGAATCTATGGTTACACAAGAAAAATTAAATAATTTAAATAATGAACTTGTAAACTTAAAAGATAAAACTGTAAATATGCGTCTTCAAAATTCAATTAGTTTAGAGGATCCACAGTTAATACGAAAGGAGATTGTAAAGGCACAAAAGTATAAAAATAATAATCAAAATAAATATAAAGGCTTTATAGAAATTAATAAAATATTAGTAGAATTAAATAATTTAAAGTTTAAAAGAAAGGGAATTTATGAAGAGGAAGAAAACGCAATTAACCAACACAGGAGTTATAAGGACTTTGTAAGAAAAGAAAATAAGTTACAATTAAAATTTAATAAAATCGATAGCTATCTGTCCTTAGCTCATTTAAAGGTTCAAGAATACAATAAGAAAACATATGAATTTAGACAACATATTCAAGATATGGAGAGAGAAATACAGTTATTAAATAAAATTAAAAATGAACTGGAAAATTCGCTTAATTATAAGCTGAATTTAGATAGTAAAGAAATTTTAAACGTAATTATAGAAAATATTAGTTTATTTGAGAAGAGGAAATTTGAAGCTAGAAATCTTTTAGTGACAATAGGAGATTATTTAAATGACATTGAGTTAAGAGAACTACAGATAAAAATAAAAAGTTTTAACCAAAAAAATTTAATCTTACAAAAGCAGATTCATCAATATTTAACGATGGATAATCAATTGAAAAATTTACTTGCATACCATACACAAGAGCAGAGTTCTTTAGTGAATGAATATTTGAATGGATTATCTTTAACGATAAATAATTATTTTAGACAGATTTCACCTCATTCGTATTTTAATTATATTAATTTAGTAACAAGGAAAAACGAATTATTCGTACTTTTAAAAGATAATCAATTCGAAAATGATGATATCGAAGAAAATATAGATGATAGTGTAAACGCTAGTCTTACTTTAAGTGCAGCACAGTCGACTATATTAGCTATGAGCATATTTTTAGCTTTAAATAAATCTCAAAATTGGAGTAAATTAAACCTAATTGGAATTGATGATCCTTTTCAAAACCTAGATGATATTAATGCATATTCGTTCATAGATGTTATGGCTAACTTAATATCATTAGAAAACAGACAAATCTTAATTAGTACTCATGATTCCGATTTTGCTAAGTTATCAATTAGAAAAATGAATTTAAATCCTAATGAATATGCATATGTTAAAATACAGTCATATACTAGAGATGCAATAGAAATTCAATTGGAACAGTACAAATCATTAGAAGATAAAAGAATGTCGTTTTAATCAAACTTTTTTATAAAGCAAAACCTCCTGTAGCGATACGGGAGGTTTTTTCATGATAAAAAAATCTTTTATAAAAAGTGATTACTTTACGGTTTCTTTTTACTTCTTATGCAAGTTGATTGTAGCGTAAGGTTGTCGACTCCTACGGGACGAGCGGTCAGTCCAAAATGTGGAAGTGGCTCTTCCAGTCCCGACAAGCAAAAGTTGAATGGGTATGAAGGCGCACTTTGCCTTTTTGACCGTTTAACTTTTGACCTCGAGGGACTAGTCACTGCAACTAGGCCGTGGAAAGCGAGCAACCTGGAGCGTAAAGCAACCACTTTCAAAGAGCATACAACGGTTCAGTCATTTAAAATTGTAAGAAAATCCTTTATTCTGTATAATTGAGAATGGATTTCAATTAGTTGTATTTCAATTATACAGAAAAGGAGGTCTATACGTGTTAGCTCGCTTTTTTGCTTATTATAGACCCTATAAGTGGTTGTTCATTCTTGATTTTTCATGTGCTATTCTTGTTGGGATTTTGGAATTGGCCTTTCCGTTAGCTGTAAACCAAGTGATCGATAAACTTCTTCCTGATGGAAACTGGGAAGTTATCTCTTTAGCTTGTCTAGGTTTGCTGCTCGTCTACCTTTTAAATACGTTTCTTCATTTTGTGGTCACGTACTGGGGGCACAAGCTTGGGATCAATATTGAGACAGATATGCGTCAACAGCTGTTCACACATATGCAGAAACTCTCGTTCGGTTATTATGATAACAATAAGACAGGTCACAGTATCTCTCGGCTTACGAAAGACTTAGAAGAGATCGGGGAAGTTGCTCACCACGGTCCAGAAGATGTGTTTGTGGCCGTTATGACATTGATTGGATCGTTTGGACTCATGTTAACGATCAATTGGAAGCTCGCAGTTTTGTCTTTTATCGTCATTCCGCTTTTAATTATTTTAGCTATCTATTTCAATAAAAAAATGACGATGACGTTTAGAAAAATGTTTCAGGATGTAGCGGAGATCAATGCCAGAGTAGAGGACAGCATCGGTGGGATACGTGTTGTTCAAGCATTTGCGAACGAAAGATATGAGCAGGAAAAGTTTAGAGAAAACAATAAGAATTATCGTCTTACAAAGCTTCAATCCTATAAGATCATGGCTCAAAACGTTATGTCAAACTATGTGTTAATGAGGTTAGTTACCCTTTTCACTTTATTGTTTGGAACGTACTTTGTCATTTCAGGTGAACTAACGTATGGACAATTTGTTGCATTTATTTTGTTATCAAACATTCTGATCGGACCCATTCAAAAAATAAATGCTGTGATTGAAAGCTATCCTAAAGGAATCGCTGGTTTTAAGCGGTTCGTTGAAATCATGGACACAGAGCCAGACATAGCAGATTCAGAAGATGCCATAGAAGTCGATTTAAAAGGTACGATTCACTATCAGGATGTGAGTTTTGGGTATGAAGGTCATCGAACAGTTTTGAATAACATAGATCTATCCATTCGCTCTGGTGAAACAGTCGCATTCGTAGGACCATCTGGAGCAGGAAAGACAACGCTATGCAGTCTGTTGCCTCGTTTTTATGATGTTCAAAGTGGATCGATCACAATTGATGGTATCAACATCCAAGAGATGAAGCTAGAATCATTACGAAAACAGATCGGTATCGTGCAGCAAGATGTTTTTCTTTTTTCAGGCACGATTAAAGAAAATATTACGTACGGTGACTTAGATGCTACAGATGCTGACATTATGGAAGCAGCAAAGAGAGCTCGATTGGATGACTTTATTCAAGATCAACCTGAAGGACTCCAGGCAGTGATTGGTGAAAGAGGGGTAAAGCTTTCCGGAGGACAAAAACAGAGACTAGCCATTGCTCGTATGTTTTTGAAAAACCCGCCGATCTTGATCCTGGACGAGGCCACATCTGCTTTAGATACGGAAACAGAAGTTGCGATTCAAAAAGCATTAGAAGAATTAACAGAAGGAAGAACGACACTCGTTATTGCACATAGACTTGCAACAATAAAAAATGCAGATCGAATAATGGTTGTTACAAATGAAGGCATTGCTGAGGAAGGCAATCATCACGATTTGTTAGCATCAAAAGGAATTTATAGCCGTTTACATGCAGCGCAATTTGGATGAGTTGGTTCATCCAGTTGAAAGAGAAAGTCTAACGAATGCGACTTTGAAATAAATAAACTCATTGTTTAATCTATGTATAACATGATGTTTTATTTTCCATCCTAAAAGGTAGATATAATAGAGCCAAACTTTTAAGGAGTGGATGACATGGATAAAGAGCAGATGAAAAATAAAGTATTTGAAGTAGTAGACAAAAAACAGACGGGCGTGCTGGCAACGGTAAAGAAGAACAAGCCGCATTCTCGCTATATGACCTTCTTCCACGACGAACTTACGTTTTACACGCCAACAAGTATCGAGACTCATAAAGCCGATGAAATTCAAGATAACCCAAATGTTCACGTACTAGTCGGCTATGATGGTGAAGGATACAACGATCCTTATCTTGAAATTGAAGGTACAGCTACCATTCGAGATGATCCAGGGTTAAAAGAAAAATTTTGGAACGAACAAATGAAACACTATTTTGAAGGTCCGAATGACCCCAACTATATCTTGCTTGAAATCAAACCAAGCTTGATTCGACTTATGAATGACGGTGAACACGAACCACAAACATTAGAATTATAAAAATAAAGGCCTCTCTTTTGAATAAAAGAGGGGCCTTTGTACGTCTAAATTCTTGAAAGGAAAGTAATTGTAATAACAAGGGGGTTACTTTTTGAAAAAATGGGGTGCTTTATTTATTTTAGGGGTTCTTCTTACAGGCTGCTCTGAAAAAGAAGCTGAAAAGGAATCGAAGTTCACGGTTAAAGATGCAATTAAAAAGAATCATGTGGTCATTCAAAACCTATCTGAAAAAGAAATAGAACTAATGACAGGGGCGACCAAAACCGAGCATCTTGTTCCAATGTTCGCTTTTTTAGATGATGTAAAAGCAGAGAAAGAAAGTAAGCTGCAGATAACGGTTTTTTCGAAAAAAGGAGAGCCGACAACGAGTGAATTGCACTATGTGAATAAAGATAAAACAATTTTTAAGAACAACAACAAAACATTCGGTATGCCTACTGGTGAAATTGAATGTAGCTATATTTTGGATTCCAATCAAAACTTGATGGTAGATGGATGCAAAGGAGAAGTTTCTACTCTATTAGTCGCTCCATTTGGACCAAGAGATTTTAACCTAGCCAAAGCGGACTATAAAAGTAAGGAATAGGGGTTTGTCATGCCATATATTTTAAAAGATAGTTTCCTCTCCATGATTCTGTCTGTCATTGGGATTATTCTGCTAGGGTCTGTGCCATATATGTTCAGTGGGATGACATTTAACACAATCGGTTATTTGGATGGAATAACTGAAATGTTCAGAGTCATGCTGAACCCTGAAGAAATCATGTACTTTGCAGATAGCGGTCCATACCCGCTCTTTCCAAGCATGTGGGGAATCTATGGATACTCGGTTACTATTTTGTTTGCTGCATTCTTTATAGCAATTATCGTAGCGTTAATGTTTGCTCTATTCATATTCATGCTCCCATCAGGCTTAAAGAATAGAATAAGAGTATTTTCTTTTGTTTTTGAGTCAATTCCAGATGTATTAATCGCGATCGGTATACAATTCTTTATCGTATGGTTCTTCAAGAAAACGAACATCTTATTATTTCAGGTTGTATCTCTGTACGATCAGAAGACGTATTTTGTTCCTATTTTATGCTTAACGATTTTACCGACCTTTCTTATTTTGCGCATTCTATTATTAAATATCGAAGAAGAGTATGAAAAGCTTTATGTAGATACGGCGAGAAGTAAAGGAATGGGAAGCTTTCGGATCTTGTGGCGCCATGTCCTGCCAAATACGTTGCTAAGCGTATTTCACCAGTCACGAAATATATTATGGTTCATGCTATCCAACCTGCTGATGATTGAATTTCTGTTTAATATTTATGGCATTACATCACTGATCAGGACTAGTGGAAATCCGGCAGTTTTTACGATTTCCATGCTGTTACTATTTGTTCCGATGTTTCTTTTTTTCACATTGTTACGAGTGATCACGTTTAAATGGGTTGGTGAAAAATGATTAAGAACATATGGAAAGATCTCTTATTTATTGTAGGATTTTTGTTTGTGTTTGGTCTTCTGGTGGCTAGTTTTTATCATCTAATCGTTCTTGATAATGAGATATATGAAGAACAGTATATTTACGATGAAGAGGGAATGCCGAAAGAAAAGGCGCCATTTGAACCGTCAAGTCATTACTGGTTTGGCAGTGACCGTATGGGAGCAGATCTGTTCTCTCAAATTATATCTGGAGCCAAGTACACACTTGGTATCGCGCTAGTCGTCAGCTTGCTCAGGGTCGGTCTATCATTCCTCGGATCGTTTCTATTGTGGAGAGCGGGAAGAGTGATGCCTTTTATAAAAGGATTGTCTCAATCGTTCTATTACATCCCGTCAGCGCTTCTAATCTTTTTTGTTGTAGGTCCGATTATACAGTTAGAAAACTACACATTTTGGGAAAAAGCGTTTTTTGAGATGCTGTTGATCATAGCTATAGCGGTGCCGAACACTTCTATTCTTATAAAAGAAGAGATCAACCTGATTGAAAAAGAAGAGTTTATCACAAGTGCTAAATTAATGGGTGGTTCAAGATTAAGAATTCTATCAAAACACATATTGCCACATCTATGGCCAAAGCTGTTGTTGATCTATGTACAACAAGTGATTGCCGTCCTGTTACTGTTAGCTCACCTTGGAATATTAGGTGTGTTCTTTGGTGGAACAACGATGAGAGAATTTGTGCTGGAATATGAAATACCTACATCAGACTCCAACGAATGGTCAGGGCTAATTGGAGGCTACTATTATCAACTACGTCTTGCGCCATGGCTTGTATTCTTTCCGGTGTTCAGTTTTGCCGCTGTCATTTTAGCCTTTAATTTTATAGCAGAGGGCATCAAACGATCGGCGAACAAGCTGCCTATCCCCAAAACGGTGAAAAGCAAAGATGAACGAAAGCCGAACATTAGCTTGGTAGAAAATAAGTCATTTGTATTTTTATCACAAAAGAAGACAGGTTGAACCAGCATATGACTTCAAATTAAAAAGGCAAAGAGCATAGACTCTTGCCTTTTTAACAAACTACTATCTCAACGTCGCACCGATGATGATGAGAAGGATAAATAGCACGACAATTAAAGCGAAAACGCCGCTTCCGCCGCCGTAACCGCCATATCCGTAACCGCATGGGGTGTAGCAACCATATCCGTAACCTGGATAGCCCCAATTACGTTGTTGTTTTTGTCTTTTTCCAAACATGCTGTAAGTCCTCCTTCTTTCTTGTGCCTTATGCTTTCATCTTAGTGTATGTCCCAGAAGAAGGAGTGACATGGACAAAATCCTAATGAATTTGAAAAAGTTTCATGGAATGATAGGAGGACATGCTAATGAGTGAAGTGATCAAGCAGTATAGCAGTTTAGTAAATTGGCTTCAGGAACTAAAACGAATGCCTGAAGAATATTGGTAAGGTAAGTGGTCTACAGGTGAAATCATCGCCCATCTAAAAGCATGGGATATCTTCGTGTGGGATGAAAGGTTTTCCTATTTTTTAAAGAAATCTGACCTTCCGCCTAAAAAAGGGGATGTAGAAGAAATAAACCGAAATGCTGCCCATGAAGCAAGATTGGGTATCTCTAAAAATGCATTAATCGATGAAGTGATTGAATGCCGCCTTGTCTTGGAAAGGAAACTTCAAGAAGTGCCAAGTGCTATATGGGAAGAAAAAATTCAAATGGGTAATACATGGATTACATTATGTGAATATATCAAGGGAATGGTTGAACACGACAATCATCATAAACAGCAGATTGAGAAATTCCTACTGAACAAAGGGATAGAGATGTACAAACAAGAAGTGTAGACAAGTAGGAAATAAAGTCGAATTTCCCCGGAAATTATCTTAGGAAATAATGGTAACCTTTGAATGAGCTTCTATCAAGACAGAAGTTCTTTTTTTCGTTAACATAAAAGAAAAACGAATGATAAGAGGACCTATGGATACAGTAACTCACACATTGTTTGGTTTAACGTTGTATGGCGCTGCGAATAAAATGAATATGGACAAGTCACACAAGAGAGCTTTGTTGTTTACAACAGTGGTCGGCAGTCAGATTCCTGATATTGATGTGGTCGTAAACCTTACAGAAACGGGCCGTATCATGCAACAGATGTGGCATAGAGGATTAACACACTCTTTTTTCCTCGTTCCTGTTTGGGGCATCATCATCTATCTTCTTAGCAGGGTTTTATTTAAGGTGAAAGATCGAAGGCTATTCTACTGGGCGCTCTTAGCCGTGTTTATTCATAATACGAGTGATCTCTTTAATACGTGGGGAACAGGATATCTTGAGCCTTTCTCTAGCTATCGAGTCACATTTGGTACGATTTCAATCGTAGATTTTGTATTTTGGTTCTTGATGCTTGCTGGTTTTATCGTATCAAGAAAAAAAGAACCATCAAATCGTTTTAAAGTTTTCCGAGTGGTATGGATCTTAATGGTTGCTCATGTTGCGGTTCAATCCATTCAAGGGTATATGATCTATAGTGAAGCAAAAGAAAAGTATGATGAGGTCGCACTAGCTGCAGGCTTTCTTCCTACACAGTTTCAAGTGATCGGGAAAAAAGATAGTGAAGTTGAGATTGTAAAAGATAGTATTTTTATTGAGCCTGAGGTTGAGCATCGATTGGTTTCAAGTGATGAAGCTGATTTACAGCCCCTGTTTGAAGAAAACCCACGAGCAAAAACCCTTTACGATTGGTCTCCATTCGTTGTGGTGGTTGAAGAAGAGGAGAAGCTCGGGATCTATGATCCTCGGTTTTATCGTAATGGAGAATCCTTTTTGTATGAGTTTATAGAAAAGTAACCCGCTAAATTTAGCGGGTTACTTTTTTTGATTACGGTGTAGTGGTTGTTCCAGATGTTCCAGCGCCTGCTCCTGTCCCGGTACCTTCACCATCGTCAGCTGGTGGTGGATCAGTCGGTGGCGGGTCTGTTGTAGGTGGCGGTTCCGTTGGAGGTGGATCTGGTACTGTTGGTGGATCCTCAGGTTCAGGATCTGTACCAGGATCATCCGGATTGTCATCTTCGGGTGGTGGTGGATCTGCCTCATCCTCTGGTTTTGTGGGAGGCGGCTCTGTTTGTTTTTCTTCTTCTTTCTTTTTCTCGTCTTCTTTAGGCTTATCTGATTCTTTCTTTTCATCATCCTGATTCTTATCTTCATCGTTCATGTTTCTCTTTGCTCGTTCTTTCTTTTCGGTCTTTCTTGTTTTAGTGGGAGCTGTCATCTCTTTTAGTGATGTACCTTTTACGATAAGTTCTTTTGTCACGTTAGAGCCGCTATCCTCTTTTGTTACATATCCAGTATCTTTGTTAATATATACTTCCTCAACTGACTTCGGCTTAGAAAATCCAGCTGTCTTTTTATCCTTTGAAACTTCTGAGACAATGGATTTAAAAATGTATTTCGCAATCTTTTGGTCTTCAGGTGTTAGATAACTCTCAGCTGTTGTTTTGTCGTATCCTGTCCACACAGCGGCTGTGTAATTCGTTGTATAACCTGCGAACCATGAATCACTAGAGCCCTTCTCAATATGATCAAGACCGTCCGGCATATTCGTCGTTCCCGTTTTGCCTGCAACTTCTAATCCAGGTATAGCGGCTAACGTACCCGTTCCTCGTGTAACTACATCTTTAAGCATATCTGTAATCATATATGCGGTGTAATCATGCATCGCTGCAACAGGCTTAGATTCGTACTTCGTTTCATAGCCATCCGGATATTTCACACTACGAAGAGTGGTCGGTTTATGATAGACACCTTGATTTCCGAATGCCGTATAAGCGCCAGCTAGTTCAAGTGGTGAAGGACCCTTACCAAATCCACCAATGGCATAGGCGGGATGAGCAGTCTTAATCGGAATGCCTAGCTGTTTGGCAAAGCTTACAGCATCTTCTGAGCCAACTTCCATAAAGGTTTTAATAGCAGGAATATTGTAGGAATGAACGAGTGCTTCTCGCATGGAAACATCTCCATGAAATTCATCATCCCAGTTTCCGGCTTCCCAACCGTTGATCTCTAACTCTTCATCTTTAATCTGTTTATACGTAGACCATTTAAACTTTTCTATAGCTGGACCATAATCCAAGATTGGTTTAATGGTCGAACCTGGCTGACGTGTAATATCAGTCGCATAGTTGAATCCTTTTTCAATATTTTGCTCACCACTTGTTCGGTTGCCACCTAATGCTCGAACAACACCAGTCTTTGTATCGAGCAGCGCGACACCGGCCTTGAATTTGTCATTTGGATAGTTGACATATTCTTCAGTGGATAGCACTTTTTCGGTATGAGCTTGAGCTTTTGGATCAAGCGTTGTATAAATCTTTAAACCACCCTCGTAAATAGCTCGTTCAGAAACCCCTTTTTCTTTTAATTCCTTAATCACTTGCTGAATAAAGGCATCGTATTTTAATTGCTTTGTTTTTTCTTTTGAGAGCGAGTCTGTTACGGAGGTGTTCATGGCTTCTTCTTTTTGTTGTTTAGTTATTGCGCCATTTTTGTACATAAGCTGCAATACGGTATTTCGTCTTTCTTCTGCCACTTTAGGGTGAAGAAAAGGATCATAGCTGCTTGGTCGTTGTGGCAGACCAGCTAAGAGAGCGGCTTCTGCCGGTGATAATTCTTTCAATGGTTTATTAAAATAAGTCTTTGAAGCAGTCGCGACACCATATGCACCGCTTCCAAAGTATATTTTGTTAAGGTATATCTCTAAGATTTGATTCTTTGTGTACTTTTGTTCTAACTGAATAGCAAGGTAGGCTTCTTGTACTTTTCGTTCGAGTGTTTTGTCTGAAGAAAGGACAGAGTTCTTAACTACTTGCTGTGTGATCGTGCTTGCCCCTTCAGCACCAAAACCGTCTTGTACATTTGCAACGGCGGCTCCGACAATTCGCTTCACATCAATTCCCATGTGATCTTTAAACCGAACGTCTTCTGTAGAAATGAATGCTTGTTGGACGAGTTCTGGTATGTCATCAATCTTGATATATTCTCGTCGTTCAGAGCCTGTTACATAAGTGATGAACTCATCGTTCATATCATAGATCATCGATGATTGAGGATCTTTCAAGTCGTCAGCAGTAAGCTTTGGAGTACCGTTCACGTATGCATAGATCATAGCGCCTCCAAATGTCACGCTGGATAAGAAAAGAATGAATGTAATAATAGCTGTTCGCCGAATCCAAAGTGATCGTTTTCTTTTCTGACGAAGTACAGATCTTTTCGCCACAGCACTCTTCCTTTCTCTAAGTTACTACTCCTGATTTACCCAATACTTGTAAATATAAAACAGTTTATAAAGAGACTTGATGGGGGAAGGATTAAATAGAGGAGTGATTCTATGAAAACACAGACGAAAGAAAGAGCTCAGATCATTTACTCCATGTTGGAAGATATTCATCAAAACAAAACCGTAAGTGAGGAACAGCTCAATAAATTAACAGAAGTCGCTCAACTATTAAAAGAAGATGTTGAGATCGGAGAGAAAACTTCTGGTGTTTTAGATGATATGAGTGAATTTGGAGAGAGGGCTCTTCAATTATCATCAGAACAGCAATTAAACGATTACCTGAAACAAGAAGATCAAAAAGTAGAAGAGTATTACGATCATTTTAAGATGCTTTTTGAAGAAGAGAGATCATAAAAATGTAGGAAGCTGCTATCTAAGAGGGATTTCTCTTGGGTATCAGTTTTTTTTAGTTAAGAGGAAGGAGATCATGATTTTGTCGAACGATTATGTTGGTCATACGTTTTCATTTTTTATAAAATTAAATAAAACGACCAGTCGTTTTACAGCGAAAATAGAGGAGTGATTGTCGTGTTAGTCATTAAACGATTTAGTGAGTTAACGTTTCAAGAAGCGATTTCGTTATGGAACGAATCGTGGAAGCATTATTTCTCTGATATGACCATGGACCTTAATCGATTCATACTAAAGATTGCTAGTGAAGGAATTTCTTTAGAAAAGTCAGTCGTGGCTGTTTACGATGACAAGTTAGCAGGGTTTGTACTGAACAGTTTTCGAACGATTAACGGCAGACGATATGTATGGAACGGGGGAACCGCAATCGCTCCAGCATTTAGAGGGATGGGTGTAGGTAAGAAGCTCATATCCGTCTGTCTAAATATATATGAAGAAGAGAAGGTTGAGGTCGCAAGGCTCGAAGCCATCAAAGAAAATGAAGCGGCAATAAAACTTTATAAAAGCATGGGGTATGTGACGTTCGAAGAGCTGACGTATCTTCAGCATGAAGGAGTCATTACCACTTGGATTGATGCAAATACAGAGATACAAATCAAGGAAGTATCTATGCACGATATACAACGCCTATCCTTATTCAAGCCTACTACCCCATGGCAGACTCAATTTCAGAGTTTAAAAGATTTTATTTGTGTGATGGGAATGAAAGACGAGATTCCACTCGGATACGCCGTGTATAAGAAAATGCATAAAGAAACAGGAGAGCTTTCGGCTATTCTACTCTATCAATGTGTGACCAACGAACAGAATGACTTACAAGAGGATACAGTTAGAGAATTAGTAAAAAGGGTATTTGCGCCAGCTGAAGGATCTGTAAAAAGAATGACAATAAATATACCTAAAAAGGAGGACTACTTAAACAAACTGCTGCGTGAAACAGGGTTTACGACGTATGTTGAACAAGTACACATGGAACGAATAATCAGACAAACAAACGACTCTCAAGCCGTGAAAACTTTTTCCGAAATAGACTGAAAACTCTGTTATACTTATATAAGACGTGTCATAAATGGAGGAAGCATCATGCCTAAAGTTTCAGCTGAGTACAAAGAAGAGAAACGCAACCACATTCTTGAGAGCGCCTTAAAATGCTTCAGTGAAAAGGGATATCAAGCTACGATTATTGACGACATCGTTAAAGATTCAAATATTAGTAAAGGTGCGATCTATAACTATTTTGCTAGTAAAGAAGAGATCTATCTGCAACTGTTAAAAAAGCGGACAGATGAGTTTTTTGAAGATATGGAACAAGAGAACGCTTCTCTCACAAGTGCTGGCAAAAAGCTTGAAAATCTTTTCAAACGCTGGAAAAAGCAAGAGTTAAAAGAAGATGATCAGCAGACAATGCGTGTATACATTGAATTCTGGCTTTATGGGTCAAGACAAGAAGATTTAAAGTCTATTCTTGCAGCACGATATAATCGGTTTATCGATTATATTGTGAAGATCATTAAAGAGGGTCAGGAATCAGGAGAAATCAAAAAAGAGTTGGATCCGCAAAACATTTCACGTATTTTTTGGGCTCTTCGTGATGGCAACGTGCTTCACTATTCTTTTCTAGGAGAAGAAGAGCAGTATCGAATCGCTTGGGATACCATTGAAGAGATGTTTTTGAGCTATGTGAAAAACGAAATAAAGAGTGGGCACCAGGATTAATGGTGTCTTTTTTATTTGTGTTAATAGATTCTATTTTAGTGAGGGTATATGAACATTTGTACATGTCGAGATAAGTCGACTCGCGGATATATGAGCAAAACCTGCCGGGATTATGCTCCAAACTCGCGGGAATAAATTCATAATTTCAGGGATTATCATAATTATTTCTTGAATAATCAACGGAAATACCCTACGAGGTATGGATGATAGCTGGCTTTCTTTAGCCAAACAGCCCACGTCCTATTCAAGATGTATTTACTGACTAGTTTTGTCTAAGGAGTTCCACTTTTGTTGGGAATTATCGACCAAATGGTCCTATCGAGATGCTATAAAAAAGAGTAGACTTAGAAGTAACATATTTGTAATGTAACTTTCTATAAGGATATTCGACTACATAAATACATAGAGATAGGGGGCCATCCGAAGTGAAAGAAACGTTCGACCGACTTTACGATGAGTACCATACGGCATTATTTCAATTCATATTCTATATGGTACGAAATCGAGAATCGGCAGAAGATCTTGTGCAAGAGGTTTATATCCGGGTATTAAACGCTTACGAAAGTTTCGAAGGCAAGAGTTCAGAGAAAACATGGTTGTATTCCATTGCCAGGCACGTGGCCATTGACTGGCTTAGAAAACAATCCAGACGCAACAAAAGGTTCCTATTCTTCGATATAAAAGAAAGTGAAAATGTATTGCGTGATGGAGATCCCCTTCCAGAAGAATTAGTTGCAAAAAAAGAGTCTTACAGAGATTTATATACAATGATGAAACGTTGTTCACTCGATCAGCAGCAAGTGCTTGTACTTCGGTACATTCAATCATTATCGATCTCAGAAACTGCGCAAATATTAAGTTGGACGGAAAGTAAAGTGAAGACCACCCAGCACCGGGCTATAAAGGAATTGCGCAAATGGCTGGATCAGCAACCGGGCCTGGAGGAGGAATTGAAAGATGGAACCAATTAAGTGGAATGACGAAAAAATTGAACAGCATCTTAAGCATTTGCCCCCTATAAGAGACCGCCGATCTAAGCAGGAGCTTTTCTTAAAGGTTCAGGCAAATATTAATTATAAGGATAATAAATGGAAGAGGCTTCCTACATGGAGTCTCCCGGCACTCGCTACAGCTTGTGCGCTTGTCATCTTTGGTGTTTTCGCTCCAGATTTAATGAAGAACGGCGTACAGATGGAAAACTCCAAAGTCGCTCAGAATTCGGATAAGATGGAAGAAAAATCGTTAGATGGCTCAGCAGATAAGGATCAAAACTCAGCTGGAATCATGAAAGCTGAACCTTCTATTGCTTATCACGCACCTTATTTGGATAAAAATTTAAAAGCAATGAAAAAAGACTGGGTGACTGTTGGCTATTTGGATGAACAAGCACAGCTTGTCATACCTGTAAGTTTTTTAACAGATGAAGATTATTACGTCAATAAAGTGAATAAAGAACTTAAAGCATTCAATCCGAGCGATGTTGGGTTAACGGATAGTCCTTTAGAAAAAGCCACAATTACGGAAGAAGAAGAGACGGTCGTTGTTGATTTCCCGAAGGATTCGATTAACGAAGCAGAAGAACCATTGTTACAAGCACTCATATCGATGACTTTTGCCAATGAAGGACAGAAGGCGAAAGTGGAACTTCGCATGAACGGTAAAAATGGCTATGAATTTCCGCGATTCGGTACGGTTTCAGAGTGGAATCTTCAGGTTCCGGGAGCTCCTCACTTCCGTTATGACGCTCCATCAACAGATTCATTTATTGTAAGTCTGTTTTCTACGGGGGTAGACGCTGATTCGATACCAAAGGAGTTTACAGATGCTCTTGAGATGATGGATGATGAGCAAGAGCGTGGGCTTCAACCATTGTTACCGAAAAACACGGTGCTAGGTGTAAACGTAATAAGCAAGGATGATGTAGAGATTACATTTCCTGATTCTATAAAGTTATCAGCAAATGACACAGAAGACCTGATGATGATTGATGCTATTCTATTAACAGCTGAAAGCTACGGTTTTGAGTCCGTGAAGTTTAATAATACGAAACTCGATTCGATCGGTCCTTATCAGCTTGATGAAGAGATTGAAGGAGTGACGGGCTCAAATTTCTATCAATAATCTATAAAAAAAAGTTGTCGAAAAAGGCTGCAATTTGCAGTCTTTTTTCTATCGAAAGAAAGTAACTTAAGTCGTGTGATCTTCGACTAATGAAGTGAAAGAGTTCAATAAAGAGAGGATGTTAAACATGAAACGTTTACTCGTCGCAGTAGTTTCATTAGGACTCGCAGCTCTGTTGATATTAGGCGGTGTATCTGCAGCAAAAGCATCTCCATCTTATGATCAAGAAGTAACAGAAACGGCTAAACTCTACAAAGGAACTCCGTTTAAATGGGGCGGCACAACACCAAAAGGATTTGATGCATCAGGGTTTACCACATATATATTCAAAACAACAGTAGTAAACAAAAGTTTGCCAAGAACGTCCGCTGATCAATATAAAGGCGGCACACCTGTTGCAAAGGGCAAAGAAAAATTAGGAGACCTCGTATTCTTTAAAACAAATGGCAAAAGTGTTTCGTTTGTAGGCATCTATATGGGGAATAAAGAGTTTATCGCAGCTACTTCCAAAGGAGTACGCATACAATCACTAGACGCTAAATATTGGAAGGGTACGTATGTCGGAGCAAAAAGATATTTACCTTAAGATAGTATGACTGTCCTCGATCGTGAGGGCAGTTTTTTTTCACTAATCGATAACACCATTTTGGTTAAAAGAGAAAGCAATAGGGTCATACTGTTAATGATGAAAATGAGGTGGCACAGATGACCATAATTAAACTTGGTTTTGTAGCGATGAGTATGGAACTGAAAAATGCTTCTCCGTCCAAAACGATGACCTATAAACAATTTAGCCAGCTGCAGAATAGAGAAGCGGGATTGAGAAAGCTTGAGCGTATATCGCATGCCAATATAACCAATACGCTAAGAGTGTTAAAGCATGCTGTGGCTAACGATGTACGGTTTTACCGAATGACCTCCAGAATCATTCCGCTAGCCAACCACAGTGAACTTTTAGATTGGGATTATATCAGTCCTTTAAGAGATTCACTACACGAAATAGGGCAATATGCCAAGCAACATAATATGAGGCTAGACTTTCATCCTGACCATTTTGTTTTGATCAATTCGCCAAAGAAAGAGATACTTAAAAATTCTCTTAAGACGCTACAGCTGCACTACAAATTACTAAAAAATATAGGAATCGATACAGAACATCGATGTGTGATGCATGTAGGTGGAAACTATAAAGAAACGGATGTAGCGCTTGAACGATTTGTGCAGAATTGGGGAAGCGTTCCGTTATCGATACAAAAGATGATTATGCTTGAGAATGATGATACTTCTTTTACTATGGCGGATGCACTGTACCTATGTGAAAAGCTGCAAATTCCTCTCGTATTCGATTACCACCATCACCTCGCATATCATCATGATGAGAACTGGATTCAGCATTGGCCACGAGTAATAGAGTCATGGAAAACTTCACCGTTGCCATTGAAGATGCATATCTCGAGTCCAAAGAACGAAAAGCAATTTAGGAATCATGCAGACTATGTTGATGTAAATATGTTTTTCGATTTTTTAAACCAAGTAAAAGGAAGTGTAGATAAAATAGATTGTATGATCGAATCCAAGAAAAAAGATTTAGCCCTTTTTCAGCTTATGAAAGAAATAAAAGAAAGAAAAGATGTGGAAGTTCTAGATGGAGCATCTTTTCGTCTGAAGTAAAACCTTTGCTACGGCAGAGGTTTTTTATTTTCCGGGAAATTTGTCGAAAAATTTGTAAACTTTATCGTTGACGAATGAAAAGAAGTGTAACTATAATTAAAATACTTAGTAAACAAAAATGTATAAAAAGTATAATAATGATAATTACAAAGTTTCTTAGGAGGAAAAAATGATGAAAAAAGTAATGATGATTACAGGAGCTTCAAAAGGATTGGGTAAAGCGCTTTCTCTATACTTTGCCGGTGAAGGTTATAACTTGGCGATATGTGCAAGAAACGGAGATGCACTTCAACGTGTAAAGAAAGCAGCGATTCAGCTTGGAGTAGAGGTTCTCGCGATAGAAGCAGACATGTCAAAATCAAAAGATGTAGAGCGATTTGTAGCTTTGACAGAAGAGCATTTTGGACGAATAGATGTGCTAATTAACAACGCATCCATCATCGGTCCTAGTCCGATTCCTTATTTGCTTGATTATCCAGAACAAGATTTCGAAGAAGTTCTTCGCGTCAATACGATCGGACCATTTTTAGTTACAAGAAGGGTGTTACCAATCATGCTTCAAAAACAACAAGGAAGTATCATTAACATTACATCAGAAGCGGGTGCAACCGGTTATGCGGGCTGGGGAGCATATGGAATCTCAAAATTTGCCCTTGAAGGACTAACTGAAACGTGGGCAGATGAAGTAAGTGAATCTGGTGTACGTGTGAACATGGTTGATCCTGGTGAGATGGATACAGAAATGCATGAACTAGCTGTACCAGAATGTGATTATGAGCTTGCTAAGCCTGAAGATCTGACGGCTGTTTTTGGATATTTGGCATCAGATGCATCTTCACTCGTTACCGGAAAGCGATTTGAAGCACAGAAGTTTCAGCTTGAGGGGAGTGAATTCTAATGGAAACAGCGATGAAGTTTGAGGTTCCTGATGAATTAAATGCAAAAGAACCACCCGAACGCAGAGGGTTACGTCGAGATTATGTAAAAATGATGGTGCTCGACAAAAATACAGGGAAGACCAATCATACACAGTTCTACCAACTGGACCGTTATTTGAAAAAAGGTGACTTGCTTGTACTTAACGCGAGCCGGACTGTTCCTGCGGTATTAAAAAGTCGGAAAGAAGCAGATGGTACAGAAGTAGAGATTCGACTTGCTCATAGAAAGAATGCATCCAACTGGGAAGCACTTCCCGTTAGCGGAAACGTCAAGAAAGGCGATATCATCTGCTTTTCATCGACATTAACAGCTACTATTACCGAACAGTCAGAAGATACACCTTTTGTTTCATTAGCTTTTAATCTATGCTGCTCATCGCTTTTTAACCAGATCTATGACTTAGGAGAACCTGTCAGGTACGAGTACATCCAGAAGCCTTGGAATCTGGATTACTATCAAACGGTTTTCGCAACCATTCCAGGTTCTGTTGAGATGCCCTCTGCGGGAAGGGCATTCAGTTGGGAGCTTCTGTTCCGACTACAGAAAAAAGGCGTAAGAATCGCTTATATCACGCTTCATACGGGACTTAGTTATTTGCTTGATGATAAGTGGCACAAAGGCCCAGATAAGAACTTTGAAAACTATCATGTACCGAAAGAAACGGCTGACCTCATTTCTGAAACGAAAAATAGTGGAGGTCGAGTAATCGCAGTGGGTACTACAGTCGTAAGGACGCTTGAAACAGTCGCTCAGCTAAATGGAAAGGTTCAGGCAGCTAGCGGATGGACAAATCTATATATTACTGAAAATACGAAACTCGTAGTATGTGATGGACTGATCACAGGGATGCATGAACCGGAGGCGAGTCATCTGCAACTGCTTTCTGCATTCGTAGATCGAACCAAATTATATAACGCTTATAACGATGCGATTCAGAAGCGCTACCTCTGGCACGAGTTTGGCGATATGAATCTAATTCTTTAAGTAAGGAGAATAAGATGCTGCATCATATCGGTCTCTATGTAAGTGATATGAAAAAGTCGTGTGAATTCTATGAAAGAATCCTACCTATTCAAAAGAAAGAAAGTTTCATGTGGAACGATACAGAGCTCGTTTTTTTAATAGGGGAAGGATTTCAGCTTGAATTGTTGCCTAATTCAGCAGATCACGCTGCATGCAGTCATATCGCATTTAGCGTGGCCTCTGTTACGGAGAAAATAGAAGAACTATACCAAGAGGAAATTCTTTTAACAGAAGGGCCGTATGATCTTCCGAACGGTTGGAGAACTGTTTTTTACGAAGGTCCAGATGGAGAAGAGATTGAATTTATACAGACGAGGACCCCTCACTGATATAGATTGTCACTCTAAATAATAATAGAAAAAAATTAAAGAACAGATAAAAGGAGAAATCAAATGATTAAAGGGCTTTACGAAGCACATTTGCCTGTCAGTAATCTTAAGAAATCTATTGAGTTTTATAAAAAACTAGATTTAGAAATCGCTTATCAACAAGAAAATTTAGTGTTTTTCTGGATTGAGAAAGGAAAAAGTTGGTTGGGATTATGGGAAACAGACAAGGTTAAAACACCCTATCACCCATCGTTAAGACATATCGCTTTTCAAATTGATAGAGATAATATGTTAAGCATTAAAGAATGGTTAGAAGAAAGAGAAATAGAAGTCTCTACTAATTTTGGATTTCCACCTGAAAAACAACCATTAGTGTTACCTAATAACCCACAAGCTCATGCAGCAATCTATTTTAAGGATCCAGATGGAAATAGCATTGAGTTAATTGCTCCGTTAAGATTGGATTTTGAAGAAGAATTTAAGATGATGACACTAGAAGAATGGAATAAAACAAAATAAATTAGCGCTTTTTCAAATACACCACCTACGTTCCTACAAATAAAGAGCTAAACCTTTAACTATGAAAAGCTTTCATCAGAAATGGACCATCGGGAACTTCAAGATCTCTGTATGTCTTAAACAAGTTTGTCTGGTCGTACGGTATCGATTTAAATTCGATTCTTAGTTCCTGTTCATCTGTAATATAAACAATAGCATATCGTGCTTCGGCAACCTTATTACAGCCTAGTGCACCAGGATTCACGATATGAGTTTGATCTACTTTGAAATCATGAAGGATATGATGATGACCAAATCCTATAAAATCATGCGTAAGTGAATGTTTAAAAAGCTCTTTCATCACTAAAGAATCAGGTTCACTTATAATCGGCATAAAGGGATCTTCAGATATTGAGGATTCCTTTTTGCCTTCCTTGTAAGGGTAGTGTGTGATGAGAAAGCGGAAACCCTCCTCTTCAAATACAAGCTCTCGGGGAAGTGCGCTCAATGCATGAGCATATGTATCTATTAGCTGATCGGCAATCCATTGATGATGTTGCCTCGCATGACTGTGACTCTTAGGGTGAGACAGACCATATTTTAATGCAAGGACAGCTTCATCGTGATTACCAGTAACCATCTTAATAGATGGCAAGTTAAATAAGCGTTGGAGTACCTCATTTGTAAAAGGACCAATCCCAATCATGTCACCGCCACTAATAAACCGGGAGATTCCCATACCTGTAGCGTCATCAATAACAGCTTGGAGCGCATCAATATTCCCATGAATATCTGTAAAATAAGCAAATAGAGGTTTCAAATTATCGCCACCTTTAACTAGTCATCTTTTATAATAAAAGGGTGTTTTCGTAAGCTTTGTTGCTTTTGGAAGTGTTGATTTCCGTTCCAGACTGCTCACTTTCCACGGGACAGGCGGTGAGCCACATTCGTACGTTTCACTCTTAAGTGTCTCACCTGACCCGTTTCATAGAAGTATTCTTGCTCCTGCGTCTACAAGTTAATGCTATCGCAGTTAGCTTCCTCGTCGCATGTTCTTGCGAGAAGCATCTCATGTAGTTGGCACGCACCTTCCACTCCAATCAACAGTCAAAGAGGTAATTACAAAGATATAAAAGCAACAATCTTTTAGAAAATAGCCTATAAAATAAAGCTAACTCCTTAACTACCAATTTTAGGAGGAGTAGATAATGAAAGTAAAGTTAGGTTTTATTCTGGATATATGCGTTTCTTTAGCTGCATTTTTAAGCATTTTGTACTTAATCTTCATAGGCGAATGGAACAGCATTTATCTTATTTCGTCCTTAATTATAGGGCTTAGCTCGATAATTAGAATATCAAAAGAAGTAAAAGACGGGTTTAAATAAAAAAGCCCTCATAAGGGGCTAAGTTTATTTTAAAAATCGTAGCAGATCACCATAAATGATTTGATCTGACTGATCGAGTTCCTCTTTTGCCTGTTCGATGTATGGCTTACACTTTTCTTCTTCAACAGGTGCTCCAAATGGTTTTACATAACACGTCTCATTTGTATAAATATAGTCGTCTGTAACGAAAGAGCCGTTACGGAGCACCGTTAATTCATGATGTTCTTTTGAAAAAAGATCCGTCCCAAAATGAACGTCATCACTCGATCCAATTCCAAGCAAGTGTAACAGAGTAGGTTTGAGATCGATCTGTCCACCAACCGTATCAAGCTGCTTGCCTTTTTTCCCTGGAACGTGAATGAATAAAGGTACTTGCTGCAGTTCCACTTGATTGTAAGCAGTAAGCGTTGCTTTGCTTAACACATCGGCCATCGCTTCTTGATGCCGTTCTGATATGCCGTAATGGTCCCCATAAACGACTACGACTGAGTTCTCATATAATCCTGAGCTCTTCAGGTCTTCAAAAAACTGGCGCAATGCTTCGTCCGCGTAGCGAACGGTTGTAAAATAGCGACTAACTGTTCCATCATCTACAGGATAAGGCTCAATCCACTGTTCTTTTTCATTGATCAAATAAGGATGATGGTTAGTAAGCGTAATAAAACGAGCATAAAAAGGCTGCGGCAGCTTCGTTAAATACGGCATGGACTGCTTAAAGAAAGGTATATCTTTAAGTCCATAGTTAATTGAATTTTCTTCTGTAACGTTATAATATTCTTCACTATAAAACTTGTCATACCCCATCGTCTTATAGATGACGTCGCGGTTCCAGAAGCTTTTATTATTACCGTGAAAAACAGCAGAATAATAGCCGTTTGATTTTAAAATTTCAGGCATAGCGTTGTATTCGTTCAACGGATGTGTTTGAAAAACAGCACCCCTTGGCAATGGATATAGGGAATTATCGATCAAAAACTCAGAATCGGATGTCTTTCCTTGTCCGGTTTGATGATAAAAGTTATTAAAATAATAGCTAGATTCAGCAAGTTCGTTTAAGAAAGGTGTAACTTCTTCTCCGTTGATTTTGTAATTCAGTACAAAATTTTGGGTAGATTCTAGAGATACCATGATTAAGTTTTTTCCTTTTGCAATTCCATAGAGCTCAGGGTTGTTAACCGTTTCTTTTTTTATATCCTTTAAAATTTCCTCTGCATCCATATTGCTTGCTAGTGCTTTTTGCATAGAAGACTTGGATTGAAGCATGATATCGTACAGATGATAATTGAACGTTCCTAAGCTTTTCACAAGAATTTCCCTGTCAAATGTACGGGTCAAAAGCTGCGGCCGGTTTATTTCTGCAAGAATTAAATGAACAGACAATATGGCAACACCGCATAAAAATAATTTTCTTCGGTCTACCGGCTTTAATAGATGATTAGACTTCCATCTCGTCTGCTTTAATAGATAAGCTAATAGAAGCAGATCAACAAAAAAGAAAATGTCAGTGATATAGATCAGTTCATAAACACTGTTTCCAATATCTCCAACATTCTTCGTTTGAAACAATACCGGAATCGTAAGGAAGTCGGTAAAGAATCGATAATAGACGACGTTCGCATACAATATAAAGCTATAAATGAAGGAAAGCCATAGGATGACTCGTCTTCTTTTAGCAGGTGGAGCAAGGTTTGCTAAACAAAAATAGAGTACGAGAAAACTTAACGGATTTAAAAATAATAAAATTTCTTGCAGGAAATGATCGATAGGCAGCGTAAATGAAACTTTATAAACAATATAGGTTTTCAACCAAAGCAAAGAAATAGCCAGGAAGATTGCTGCGTGTTTTGTTTTAGCATTCATAGGTATAACCCTCCTGTAATGAAACGGAAATCTTTACCATTGTAGGCTATTTCTCGAAAGATTAAAAGTGATAGAGGACCTTTTTTTAAGTAGAGGGAGAAATAGAGAAACCATGACATTACCACAAGGCTTGCATCATATAGAAATAAACGTGCAGAATCTAGACAAAACGAAAGCTTTTTATGAATGGCTACTGCCAGAGTTAGGTTTTTCTCTTTTTCAGGAATGGGAAAAAGGTTTTAGCTACAAAATGGAATCACTATATCTTGTTTTTGTACAAACGGAGAATTCTTACAATGACATACCTTTTCACAGAAAGCGACCAGGACTTAATCACCTGGCCTTTTGGGCTAAATCACGTGCGCAAATAGAGCACCTTCGTGTACAATTAAAGAAGAAAAATATTTCCTTTTTGTACGAGGACAAGTTTCCTTTTGCAGGAGGAGAAAATCATTATGCTTTATTCTTTGAAGATCCAGATCGATTAAAAATTGAAATCGTTGCGCCGAGGTGAATGAAGATATGATAGAACAAGAAAAAGAAACAAAGCAAAAAAGTGAATGGGTTAGCTGGTTAAAGGCGATTGGCTTTGCTTTAGTCTTTGTATTTATCACAAAAGCCTATTTCTTTGCTCCATATATGGTTGAAGGTGCATCTATGTCACCAACTCTTCACGATCAAGAAAAGCTTTATGTTAATAAAATTGTTTACGCGTTTTCTGAGCCACAAAAAGGGGATATCGTAATCATTAAAGGTGACGATAAGCGGTATGTAAAACGAGTGATAGGATTAGAAGGTGACGTTATTCAAATGAAGAGTGACGACCTATATGTAAATAATAAAAAAGTGAAGGAATCTTATCTTCAAGAAAATAAATCTGAAGCGAAAAATTTAGGTGTGTACTTAACAGAAGACTTCGGACCACTTAAAGTTCCAAAAGGGAAAGTTTTCGTAATGGGCGACAACCGTCTAAATAGCATGGATTCACGAAACGGACTAGGTTTGATCGAAACAAAAGCAATTGAAGGTCGTTCAGAAGTCGTAATCTATCCATTTTCTGAAATGCGTGCAACCCAATAACAAAAGTGCAGCCTGGCTGCGCTTTTATTTTTTTAAAAAGGAGTATGTGAGATGAACCGATGCAAGTGGAGTGAAGAGAGTGAGATGCTGCAGCAGTATCATGATAATGAATGGGGTCAGTATGTGGTGGGAGACAATAGGTTATTCGAGTGCTTAACACTGGAGCTGTTTCAATCGGGTTTAAGCTGGAAGACCATTCTTCACAAAAGAGAAAACTTCAGAAATGCGTTTGCACAGTTTGAGTATGAAAAGGTCATGCAGTTTGGCGAAAAAGAGATTGAAGCTTTACTAGCTGATGCTGGGATCGTCAGACATAGAAAAAAGATTGAAGCGACGATTGAAAACGCAAAGAGAGTCCACGATCTTGTAAAAGAGTTTGGCAGCTTCGAAGAGTTTTTAAAGCAACTACCACATGAAACAGCGGAAAAGCAAAAAATGTTGAAAAAGACATTTAAGCACGTTGGTTTAACAACGGCAGAGAGCTTTTTAGAAGCTACGGGTCGCATACAAGCGTCACACAGTGAACAGTGCTTCATGGTATCCAAGTAGAGTCATTTCATAGTTGTCCTGCATAAGCTAAAGCGGGAGGTATGATAATGCCTTATGAGATCTATATTTCAACAACAAGAAAAAGACTAGCCCTCGTAAAAGATGGGAAAGTAATCAAACGCTATCCGATAGGCGTTGGAAAAATGCTAACACCTACTCCAACCGGAACCTATACCATAATTAATAAAGCACCAAATCCAGGTGGACCGTTCGGAGTCATGTGGATGGGACTCTCACGTCCTCATTACGGCATACATGGCACAGATACACCATCATCCATCGGCAAGAACGTATCCAAAGGCTGTGTACGGATGCATAATAATCATGTTTTAGAATTATCTAAGATTGTACCGATTGGGACGAAGGTGGTTATTAGGGCATGAAAAAAAGCTCTCAGGTTGAGAGCTTTTTACGTTCTGCTATGCACTTTTAATACTGGCGTTATTATCAGCTGCAATTTTTAAATTTTTTATACTTGGATTATTATCAGATGCTATAAATACTCTTTTTATACTAGGGTTATTATCAGCTGCAAGTATAAAACTTTTAATACCTGGATTGTTATCAGAAGCTAAGAAGTTTTTACTAATGCTATCAGCTGTAAGTATAAAATTTTTAATACTAGGGTTGTTATCAGAAGCAAAATATCCTTTTTTAATGCTGGGGTTATTATCACTCGCAATTTTTAAACTTTTAATACTAGGGTTGTTATCTGAAGTTTGAAGGTTATAAAAATGTAAAGAAGAGATTGTAAAGAGTCCTATGATTACTAAAATCATTAGTTTTTTCATGAATCTATCCTCCTAAATTAAAAGATGTTTTTTCTTGCATTATTTGCAACTCTGTAATATTCACTTGCTTTTTTGTAATGCCCCTGATTAAAGAACATATCTGCTAATAATTCGGCATAGTTAGAAACATATTCCCATATTCCTTTTTGTTCGAAAAAAGGTATAGCTTTTTTTCTAAGGTATTGAATATATTCTTCAGACTCAATTCCATCCATCTTATATTGAAGAAGTATTAAATTATAGTAAGATTCCTGTTCCTCATCTACAAGGTCTAAACCGGATTTAATCAATGCTTTTACTTTTTCAAAGTTTCCTAATTCATAATGTTCTGATGCTAATAGATAAATGGTATTAGCCATATTTTGAGGGGATTGACTTTGTTTAAAACCTAGGCTTTTCTCATAGCGGTCTATTGCTTTTAAATGCTCTTTTTTACACGAAGAAATGTATCCTAAATTGTGGTATATAATCCCGTTAAGTGTTTCATCTTTGAACATTGTGGAATACTTTAAAGCGTTTTTTAGATGTGTTTCAGCTAAGTCATATTGCTTTGCTCGTCTATAACTTATTCCTAATAAGATTTGGCAATCTGCACTTCTGCTATAATTATAATCTCTATCAAATATATATATAGCTTTAAACGTGTAAGTAGTAATAGAAGTTACACGCATTAAAAAACTATAGGTCAACGCTAAAAGGTAATAGTTAACAGCGGCTTCTGAATCTTGAATATTTGAAGTTTGATTAAATTGCTTCTCTGCTTTATGAAGATAGTTTAGTGCTTCGTTATATTTCTTATTAAAGTTGTAGTACATACCCCAAAACATATAGTAATAGAACTTTAAATCGTTAGAGAGATGGTCTAATAGTTTCTCAATACCCTCTAATTTTTCCTTCGTTTCATCTAACAAAGGTGGTTCAATAACCATTAGATATCTTGAATAGAATAGTTCATATCTTAATCGTAAACTTGGATCAGTAATACCTTCCATTTTCTCCTTTATCTCAATGAAAGTATTTCCCGCTTCCTCAAACTGACGATCAACCATCATCAAATTCCACTCATTCAACATCTCAAGGATCTTACTTTCGTCCACTTCCTCCGGCGAAATACCTAGACGATCGCAAAGCAGATTAATGACTTCTTCGCTTGATTTGGCGTCCCCTTTCTCAATCTTACTCAAGTATGAGACAGAACAAATTCCCTGTGCCAGCTCTTCCTGGGTTAGGCCTTTGGTTTTTCTATAATATCTTATTCGTTGACCGACCATAAAATCCCCCTTTCAGAACTTGGGAAAATTGTCATGCAGAACCCCCACTAAACAAGTATCTATCCTACTATTTTTCCCAATACAGAATAAATGGATTGTTTGATAAGATAAATATAACAGAAAATACAAAGTTTTTGCTAGAAATTGATAATTTTGAAAAGAACGTTTTACATAAATCCTATGTCAGCACCGAGCCGGCGTCAAATTTGAAGGGAGAGAGTACTATGGCTAAAATGTACCAATTATCATCACGAACTGCAGAGAAGAATCAATCGCTGTATGTCTCACGTGATCCTGAAGTGGCCGGAAGTATAGTAAGAAATGAGGAAGGCGCTTTTGCCTACTCCGAAGTATTCATGGACAAACAGAAGAATTACTGGTTTTCCAAGAAGGTAGATGATCAGTCTAGAGACCACAAGCTCTTCATCTTTGACCATAAAAACGGCTGCTTAAAATCTCAAATTATTAAAGGACAACCAAACTTTTATGAATTTGAATCGAGTGTTGTAGTTGCTTGTGAGGGTGATGGTTCAAAAGGCTCAGTCTTAATCTTTTCAAAAGATGGCCCAGAACTCGTAAAAGAGTGGAAAGTGAATGGGTTCCTTTGGGAAGTAGAGATGAACCAAGATGTTCTCTACATTTCTTCTTATATCGTTGAAGAAGATCAAGCGGTTCTCTACATTATCCGTAACGGTAAGAAAAAACGGGTAAACCTAGGAAGCAACATGGCACCTACTGATATTTTATGTCATGAAGATCTTGTATACGTGTCAGGTGCGCCAGTTCTTAACGGTGATCCAAAGAAAATCATGGTGTTGAATGATAAAGACAAAGTGGTTACAGAATATAAGCTATCCATTTCTCCCCGTGCTCTCTATCAAGTAGACGATCAACTGCTCGTCTATGAGCTAGATCTTGCAACGGGTAAGAGCGAACGAATCGTATACATTGATATGAAGACTGGCGAACAAAAGGAACATGATATTCCTCATTCAAAGATCGTAGAATGTACAGATGACTCGCTGTCCTTATTAGAACAAAACAGCAAGACGCTCTACACGTGGGATCATTGCAAATGCAGAATCGTGAATACTCAAAAAGTTGCCGATCAAACACAAGTCATCTAGCTTTAAAAATTCATAGTCATATAATTGTAAAAAGTCCTGTGCCTTAAGTGCAGGACTTTTTTTTCATGTCCAGAAAGTAGCTGTAAAGGGGGAATGGCTATGAAGTGGGAAGGTGCCAGCTGTATTTGTGTGAACGAGGGGAAGTTATTAATGGTTTTACAAGGAACTGCTAATGAGGAGAAGAAGTGGAGTATTCCTTCTGGAGGCAGAGAGGGCAACGAGAGTCTTGAGGAATGCGGTATGCGTGAAGTGTGGGAAGAAACGGGTTATGTCGTAAAGGTAAATGAAAAACTACATATTAAAGAAGGAATCTCACAGAACATTCATTTTAAAGTCCACTATTTTTTAACAGAGTTGGTGAGCGGTTCTTCTGTCATCCAAGATCCGGATGGTTTAATTCACGATATAAGGTGGGTATCCTTGAAAGAGTTAGAGACGCTAACCTTATCCTTTCCAGAAGACCGAGAGCTTTTACAAAGCTATTTATCACCATCAGAAAAAATAATCTAGGGTTTGTTCCTATTTTTATAAGGGAACTCTAATTGAGGAGGATGGCAGTGAAACCGATATTCGCAGAGAAGGAAGATCTTAACCGTTTGTTGGATTGGTGTAGTGACGTTCCGGAATATCAGAAGAAACTCTCTTCATATATAGAGGATCGTGATGATACTGCCGTCGTGATCGTTGAAGATAAACACAAAATGGTGGCAATCGTCTTATTAAAGGTACAGGAAACAGAGAAGAAGGGCTACATCTGGATTTACTCCAAGTATAAAGATTATAAGAGTCACCCAAATATCATGCAATTCTCATTAAAATGGTTAAGAAAACAGGGTGCTAAAGAATATACCGTTATTTGAGACAATTACTATAAAGGATGGATGATTCTATGGAAGAAACGAGTGTTTATGGTTGGAAGTGGCACCGTCATGAGTGTCACGAAGAAACGATTCATGATTTGATCGCAGATACGAAAGGCTGCAAAAATTGGCTGAGTAATATTAAGGAAGACAAGGTTAATTACTTAAGAATTGAAAAAGACAGTGACGGAGATCAAATTGTTCGCGGATCGCTTACGTATAAACAAGATCCGGATAATCAATCTGATTTTGAAGTGTTTCACTTTTATATCCGACCCAAATCTTTAATCACAGTTGGATTAGACCTTTCACGTATCCAAGGAGATAACCGTGAAGCTTGTGATCATTTAATTTTGGAAGAAAAGACACCTGTGGAAGGTTTTATCATATTACTGGGTGAATTAATTAATTATTTCTTGGATGGAATTGATGCATTAGAAGTGAAGCTTAAAGAGCTTCAACGTGATGTTCAAAGAAACAATCACACTAATTTATTGAACAGCATCTATGATCGACGAATCGAGCTGATCAACTGGAGTGATTTAACACTCCCTGTTCATGAAACGCAGATGGCAATTAAGGAAGCATTCCTTGATGAGATCACCGAAACGCGAGCGTATAAGCGAATTGAAACTAGAATCGATCGAACGACTTCACTGCTCTCTCATTACAGACAAGACATCGATACTTTGTTAAACCTTGAAGAAGTTCTTTCTTCTCATCGTGGAAATGAAATCATGAAGACGTTAACCGTGTTTACCGTAATTTTTACTCCCGCAATGGGCTTAGGCGCAATCTGGGGTATGAACTTCAAGAATATGCCTGAGCTCGATTGGAAGCTTGGTTATCTTTACGCCATGTTATTAATTGTAGGTTCTACAATAGGTGTCTATATCTGGTTAAAAATGAAAGGTTGGACGGGAGATTTATTAAGAGGGAAGAAAAACAAAAAACATTTTGACTAAATAAACTAAAAATATGAACGATATATAAAAGGAAACAAGCGAATTTTGTCGAACGGTATCAATTGATAAAACGCTTGTTTTTTTATGGCGAATATTACTAGATTTCATTTTGATTTCAACCATAAAAGAACTGAAAAATCTAACGAAGAGATATGAAGATTAAATGACCAACGGGAGCGGAAATAAATGAAAAAACTTAGCCTAATTCTTGTTTTTTCACTAGTTATGCTTGTAAACACAAAGTTTGTTCAAGCAACGGGGGAGAACACACCAGAAATTAAAAGCGAAAGCGCTGTAATGATTGATGCGAAAACAGGAGATATTTTATATCAAAAAAATAGCTCAGAACAAATGTATCCAGCTAGTATTACAAAGATCATTACAGGGATTCTGGCTATTGAATCAGGCAAGTTGGATGAATCTGTTGTAATCAGCAGCGACGCAGTGAGAGCTGAGGGGACACGCGTCTATTTGATGGAAGGCGAGCAAGTACCTTTGAAAAAACTTGTTCAAGGCCTTTTAATTAACTCAGGTAATGATGCAGCTGTTGCGATTGCAGAATACTTGGCAGGGGATGTGGATTCCTTTGCTGACGAAATGAATGCGTTCGCGGAGAAAGTAGGAGCAGAAAACACTCATTTTGTTAATCCGAACGGACTTTTTGATGAAGAACATTATACAACAGCCGAAGACATGGCGAAAATAACTCAATACGCGATGCAGAATGAAGAATTTCGTGAGATCGTATCAACAAAAGAATTGCCTTGGGTTGGAGAAGGCTGGGAAACAACGTTAAGAAATCACCATCAGCTTTTGTGGGATTATCCGGGTACGATTGGTGTTAAGAACGGATATGTGGATGAATCCAAGCACACTTTAGTTACAGCTGTATCGCGTGATAATATGGATGTGATCATCGTTACACTGAAAGCTCCCACGAGTCGAGCGGCTTATTGGGACACAATGGCGCTCGGTGACTATGGCTTTGCAAACTTCGAACGAAAAACACTGACTGCTGGTACAGAGATCGAAGCGTTAAACGGAGACACTTACCCGCTAAAAGAGGACTTGGCCGTTACTTTGCCAAAAGGAGAAGAACCGGTTCAGGAAGTGAATTCAGATGGGGAACTTCAATTAAAAGACGCTAATGGTAATGTTCTACTCACTCATACTCTTTTTAAGGAGAAAGAAAAAGAAGCTACAACTACGGTCGACAGTAAGTCGGTAGAAGAAGTAGATTCAACCTTTATGCAATCTGTTGTGAAAGCAGGAATATTTTTATACAGTGGATTGCTTCTATTGCTCGCATTTCTAGTCATTTTAAGAATGCGCAGTCAAAAACACAAGCATAAAAAAATGAGACAAGTTGCTCGCAGTTACGTGAAATAAAACCGTCTTTTTTGGCGGTTTTTTTGTTTGGTTAAAAATAGACATGGTTTAGCAACCTATTTTAAATACCAACAAACTATAGGATAAAAAGCCTTCATAGTATATAATTGCATTAAATTACAAAATTCGACAATCGGAGTTTCATTCATGATACGTAATATTAAGCTTGCTCAAATATTTATTGTGGGGAGTGCCTTCATTCAGGCTCTCCATCATTTTTTTATAGAACCACTAGAAAGCTTCTACCCCTTTCTTTTCTTATTTTTGATTGGGTTTCTTCCTGCTTGGGGAATCCACCGTATACAAGAACAATACACAAAATTAGCTTTTGTTTTGTGCAGTGTATATGTCGTTTCGATTTCCTACTTTTTCGTTACCTATCCAATCGTGCAGGCCGCATACTTCTTTTTGCCTGTATCTGCACTTCTTTTAAATGATAAGAGGTTATATTATGTGTCAAGTATAGGTGGCTTGATTTCATATCTCTTGTTATCAAACGAACCATTGAAAGACTACTTGGCGTTTATCTCGATCTATGTGATTTTCTGTTCCCTTTTGTTCATGGCTCAACGTATTGTTTATCAATCGGTTGCAGAAAAAGAAGCGATTCAGCAAGGTGTAAAAGCATTTTCGTTAGCTGTTGAAGCGAAAGACGTTTATACACAAGGTCATTCGAAGAGAGTAGCACTTTACGCCATGATTCTTGCCAAACATGGTCAATTCAAGAATATAGAATGGGAAGAGCTAGAGTTGACAGCTCTTATTCATGATATCGGAAAGATTTCTACACCAGATGCTGTCCTGTTAAAGAACGGAAAATTAACACAAGAAGAGTACGAAATTATGAAAAAGCATCCTGTTGATGGGATGATGTTAGCAAAATCTTTCGGATACTCAGACCGTGTCTTAACAGGAATTCTTCATCATCATGAAAGATACGATGGTCTAGGCTATCCACACCGTTTGAAAGGAAAGGATATCCCCATCTATTCTCGTATCTTAGCCGTTGCCGATTCTTTTGACGCGATGACGAGTAACCGTGCGTATCGTCAAGGTATGACGCCTTGGGAAGCAAAGAAAGAGATCGAGAACCAATCAGGAAAAATGTATGATCCATTTATCGTGGAAGTGTTTATGCGCGCATATTACGATATGCTTTTGATCTGTGAAGACCATTCAGAAAATATATGGATGGGGAACTCCTCACATAAGGAGATTGCTTCTGGATTAAACGGAGGAAAAAACAGCTAAGACGAAGAAGATAATACAAGTAATTATTATACATAGCAGGAGGAAAGAAAAGATGAATGCAACGGCTTCCTTAACAGAGACTTTACTCGAAGAATTGTATGTTGTGGTTCGTACGACCAATCAATTATTAAAAAAAGCAGATTCTTCTGTTTACGATTTTCGTCCCGTTGAAAACATGCGTTCTTTTTTAGAACTAGCTAATCATTTGGTTCAGATTCCTCATATCGACTTAGCGATTTTACAGGAAAAATCGGAGCAAGAAATTCGTCAGCTCGAAAAGAAGTTAGCTGCTGAGAATGTAACAGAATTAACTCATGTATTAGAAGAAGGTTACCATTTAGCTAAATCTTATTTTTTGTCTCTTTCCGAGGAAGATTTTTTAAAGAAAGAAACGAAGGCGTTTTATGCTGAGAAGGGTGCTACTCAAGCAAAATGGCTAGTTGAAATTGTCACCCATAGTTATCATCACCGTGGGCAGTTGTTTACTTATCTAAAACAGACTAATCACGATGTGAATATGTTTGATTTATACTAAAGTAAAAAGCCAAAGGATAGAACCAACTGTAAATCGAGGTGGGTCTATCCTTTTTTCTATGTGTAAACGTTCTGCTACCTTAATGTTTTTATTATTGATGAGCTTTTTCCTCTAGGTGTTTTGTCACTAAGATTCGACTTCTGTCCAAATTTCCTGTATCATGAGTGGTTCTATTTAAAAAGATGCTGTAAGCGGAATTGGCTAGCAGGAAAAATAGAGTCTTTATTGAATCTTTTATGAAATAAACATTTTGTCGTTTAAATTACATCCAAGAGGTGATGTTTCATGTATACCGTCTTTTCTACGTTTGACGTTCCAAATGAAAAAGCTGACGAAGTTATAAATATATATAAGAACCGTTCTAGATCAGTAGATAAAGCCGATGGTTTTGTTGACTTTTTATTGCTTCAGAATGATAAACGGGCGGGTGAGCTGACCGTTCAACTCCTTTTTGATTCTAAAGACGCTTATTTAAAGTGGGTAAGAAGTGAGGAGTTTAAGAAGATCCATGATCTAGAAAAGAAGTATCCTGATCAAGAATTAGCAGCTGTCATACCCACTGTAAAGCAATATAAGGTGGTTGCCAAATGACGGAATTTAACATAAATGTTATGGTAGAAAGAGTAACAGAAAAAATTTACCAAAAAGATCCTTCCCTTGTCGAAAGGTATGGTGACAAGGGAAGAGTAAAGTGTATTGAAGATAACCATCATCATTTTAAACATTTAGAAACAGCATATGATCTTGAAAATAGCGCGTTTTTTATTGACTATGCGATCTGGTTAGATGGTATCTTACAAAAGTTTGGGATGGATACACAGCTTTTATTAGATAATTTCGACTTCATTATAGAAGTTCTTTTAGAAGAACAAGAAAAGCAAACGATAGAAAATACCCGTGTCGGTAATTATATCGATTATTTGGAACAAGCGAAGGATGTTCTACGGAGTAAAGTAGAATCACACTAGAATAAAGGAGAGGTCCCATCCATGGCTATTTCAGAAGCTGAAAAACTGGCGCGTCTGTTTTTAGAAGGTAATCATGCTGAGGCATTACGTTTCATTAAACAGCAGCCAGATCAAAATCGAATGGTTTTGTTTAGAGACCTGTTTACTCCTGCAATGTATATGATCGGAGACCTCTGGGAAAATAATGAGATTTCAGTCGCAGATGAACATCTAGCGACGGGAGTTTGTGACTTTGTTCTTTCTAGGCTGTTTCAAGTATCAGCAGATGAAACAACACGTAATAAAAAGAAAGCCATGTTTTTGTGCTTGCAGGGTGAACAGCATTACCTAGGAATAAAGATGATCAACAGTATCTTTGAAGAAAAAGGTTGGGAAACAAAATATTATGGAGCAAGTCTGCCGCTGGAATATGCATTGAAATCAGCACTCCAATGGAAGCCAGAAGTCATCGGATTATCCGTTTCCATCGTTTATAATCTACCGGTGCTAAAAAATTATGTTCGGGCTTTAGCTGCTCTACCAAATAAGCCTGATATATTAGTAGGCGGAAGACTTACCGAAAAATACGATCTTGAACCATACGTAAATAAACAAGGAATTATTATTAAAAACCTCCAACAAGCAGAAAAATGGCTGGATGAATATACCGAAGAGAGGATTAACGCCTACAAATGAGCTGTGTCCTACCCGTACCATACGTAAAGATAGACAAACATGGAGTTATTCTCAATAGATCTTCAAAAGCCATTGAGTTGTTGGACTTGCAGACTGAAACGATTCGGGATTGTTTTGATGAAGAAAGTCATAACAAGTTAATGAAATTTATGATGCCTTTTGAAGGAGAAAAGACATTTGAAGCAAACATCAAAGCGAAAAATCAGCCCTTCTTGCTGTGTGACATCTCTATTTGTTGGGAAGGCGAATTTGCGCACATTGTATTTATTCCGATTGGAAAACACGTTCAGGGGCTTGAAGAAAAGCTTTTAGAACTTAGACTTAGATTATCTTCAACAGATTTTGAGTTGTTTGAGAAGAAAGAAGCCTTAGAAGAAGCGATGAAACGTCTCGATGAATTGTCTGGACCGTTCATTCCGATCTCTGAAAAAATGGCGTTTGTCCCCCTGTTCGGTGACGTAAATGAGAGCAAAATGATTACCGTTACAGGTAATGCATTAAAAGCAGCGTACGAAGGTCAATTTGAAGAAATTTTCTTTGATTTATCTGCTACAGGAGAAATTGATGAAGGTGGCGTGCAAAAGTTAAGTGAGCTTTTCCGTATGCTTCAATATATGAATGGGAAACCAGTCAAAATTATTGGAGTAAAGCCGAAACATGCAAGGCAGCTGACCGCTCTGGATGTGGATTGGCCAGTCTATTTTGAAACTTCATTAAAAGATGTACTGATCGAGCATCTTCAAATAGGAAAAGCACCTCAATCGTGAGGTGCTTTTTGGTTTACCAGCGTTTTTTCTTACGATGAAGGGAAGCAAAAATGATCGGAGCAAGGGCCGCGCCACCAATCAATCCAAACAGGTGACCCATGACGTTGATCCGAGCATTCATAAACGTGGTTACTAAGCTTATACCTAGCACAACGAGAAGGATCTGTGTGTTTGCTTGGTCAATATATTGACGGTGGTTGTAAAGCATGTAAACGTAAATACCGAACAAACCGAAAATAGCACCGGATGCACCGATATGAGCATATGAAAGGGGAAGCAGCATTAACGTCGCAATATTGGCTATCAGCCCAGCACCTACATACCCGATAATAAATCTTGCTTTTCCAAGGATCCCTTCGAGTGCAGGACCGAACAACACAAGTGAGAACGAGTTGAAGATCAGATGACCTGCAGCTTCGTGAGTAATAATAGGAGTAAATAAACGCCAATACTCTCCAGCGGTGATGTAGTAATTTGACCCGACCATAAAATGATACAAAGAGGTAGAAAAAGGGGTAAAATTAATAAGAAGAAACACGATAATATGTGCAGCTACTAAAAAAGTAACGATAGGATAGCGCCTGATAAAGGTCTGAAAGCTTTCATCTCTTATAAACATCGAATAATATCACCCTTTTTAAATAAAGTGTAGGCTGTTTTTTCGTTGAATGTAGTTAACGACTGCCCCGCGGAAAGCGAGGTGCCAAAAACGAAATCAACTTCATAGAAGAGCAACAAAGTTTTTAAAAAACAGCCAAAGTTTTAACTAAACTCATTCATCTTTATTAAGTTTACCATGTGTTGGTAGATAGGGCGAAAGATATAGCTGCAAAGGAGCTTTTATTAATGATTGTAGGAACAGGCATCGATATGATCGAACTAAAACGAATCAAAAAGGTTGTTTCCCATCAACCTCGTTTTCTAGAACGGGTGTTAACACCGTTCGAACAAAAAAGATTTCATTCTTTAAATGGGAACAGAAGATATGAATATCTTGCCGGACGTTTTGCCGCAAAAGAAGCAATGGCTAAAGCGCTCGGTGTTGGAATCGGCGCTGAACTTTCGTGGCAGGACATGGAAATTAAATCTGATGAAAAAGGTAAGCCATTTCTTACTTCCCCTTATCCATATCTATGTCATCTTTCTATCACTCATACGAAGGAATACGCGATCGCACAAGTGGTTTTAGAAAGCTCGTCAAGCTAGTCTGCATATTGTCCAGGGTTGTCTCATATATTGTAATGCGGTAGAAGGGGTAGTCCTTTGCAAGATGCAGAGAGTTGGTCCCCCTTCAATGTCGAAATTACTTTGGGACAAAGGGGATGGCAAAAAATGAAGAAAACACTGTCAATGATGTTGATGGCGTTCATGATCGTGTTGGTTCTGTCGGCTTGTGGTGCACAAAGCCAGAACGATGTTTTGGATTCATTAGAAGAAAGAATGGAATCCATGACGGGCTATAAAGCGGAAGCCAAGATGACATTGAGCACAGGAGAGAAGCCACTGACTTACGATTTAGAAATTTGGCACAAGAAGCCAGATTTTTACCGAGTTAGCTTAAAAAATGCTGAAAAAGATCAAAGTCAGATGATACTGCGTAACAAAGACGGAGTTTTCGTTCTGACGCCAGCTCTGAATAAAAGTTTTCGATTCCAAAGCGACTGGCCAGAGAACAACAGCCAAGTCTATTTGTTCCAATCGCTCATTTCAGATATTTTAAATGATACAGATCGAGGGTTTAAGTCAAAAGAGAAAAGCTATGTTTTCCATACAAAAACAAATTATCAAAACAAAAATCTATATCAACAAGAGATTACATTAAATAAAGATCTTGATCCGCAACAAGTACGAATTATGGATCAAGACCAAAAAGAGCTTGTTAGACTGGATTTCTCAAAAGTTAAGTTTAACGCGAAATTCGATAAGAACTCTTTCGATATGGAGTCGAACATGAGCAGTGCTCAATTTGAGGTTCCTACGTTCTCAGGTGCTGGCGAAGAGTTCGAAGTGCTGTATCCGACTTATACTGCTAACTTAAACATTGTAAATGAAAGAGAAGTCGCAGAAGGCGAAGATGATTCCAAAGTGGTATTGAACTATGCCAACGAAGATAAATCATTTACACTCATGCAGCAGAAGAACACAGCGGTAGAAACAGCTTCCCGCCTAACGATGTCAAGTGGAGAACCGGTTGATCTCGGCTTTACCGTAGGCGCGATGACAGATCAATCGATCACATGGAATTTCAACGGTGTAGATTATTTGCTTGTCTCTAATAATCTCGGTCAAGAAGAGTTGATGGCGATTGCGCGCTCTGTGAGCGGAGAGGCGATTAAATAATTTCTACATTATATATATATAGAATTGATAGAGCAGGCTGGCGAAGACGCTAGCCTGTTTTGTTTTGAAAGCGGGTATGATGGATTTAACACGTCCGTAAATTGTCGAGAATTGTAGACTCGTGGATAAAATGCCAAAACTTTTGGAATAAGAACGAAAACTCGTGGATAGACTCTTAAAACTTTTGGATTGCACACACAAATTTATGGATTGAAGCGATAGGATGCTTACATAAATGGCGGTAAGAGGTTAAAATAGAAGGCAGTAATCTAAACCAGGGAGGCCATCATCATGGATAAACATCATTATTATCGAGACACTTGGGCGGAAATCGACCTAGACAAGATCAGTCAAAATATAAAATCTTTTAAGAGACATCTCCCTGAACAAAAAATTATGGCTGTCGTAAAAGCGAACGGATACGGCCATGGAGCTTTTCAAGTTGCAGAAGAGGCATTAAAATCAGGAGCAGAGTGGCTAGCTGTTGCGATGCTTGATGAAGGATTAGCTCTGCGTAAACAAGGAATCACAGCACCGATTTTAGTTATGAACCGGGTACGTCCGGAATATGCTAATCTTGCGGCAGAAAATGAAATAAGCCTTACAGTCTTTCAAAAAGAATGGTTGATTGAGGCAGAATCATATGTGAAAGAAACAAATCAACGTGTAAAGGTTCATCTGAAGATCGACACGGGTATGGGGCGAGTTGGATTTAGAGAAGAAAGTGAGCTGCAAGAAGTAGCGCACTTCATCAAACAATCTTCTCTCTTTGAAGCAGAAGGGGTATTTACCCATTTTGCAACAGCTGATGAATGGGAATCAGAACTTTTTGAGAAACAGAGAAAAAGGTTTGATAAATATATAGACTTGCTGCAATCATGGGGATTGAATCCACCTCTCGTTCACAGTGCCAATAGCGCAGCAGCTCTCAGGAAAGTGAAAGGGCCATTCAATCTTGTTCGCCTAGGAATCAGCATGTACGGTTTGGCGCCATCTACTGAATTAAAACAAGACTTGCCTTTTTCTCTAGAAGAGGCGTTCAGCCTTCATTCCAGGGTCATTCATGTTAAAAAACTGATGCCTGGGGATACTGTAAGCTATGGAGCTACTTATACAGCAACAGAAGAAGAGTGGGTAGGTACACTTCCAATCGGCTATGCGGACGGCTGGCAAAGAAGATTTTCTCCAGGAGCCTCGGTGCTTATAAAGGGCGAACGGATGCCAATCATCGGCAGAATCTGTATGGATCAATGCATGGTTAGGCTGCCAAAGAGAATGGATGTTGGTGAAGTTGCTACTTTAATAGGAAATCAGCAGACAGAAACAATAGAAATGGATGAGATCGCGCGTATCGCGAAAACGATAAATTATGAAATTCCGTGCCTCATTTCTGCTCGAGTGCCGAGAGTTTATAAGAAAAAGGGTCGAATTTTAGAAAATATGAATGTAATTCTAAATTTTTAGCAGAATATTAGAAGGACTATTGAAAATTTTGTAGAATAAATACTTTGAAATCGCTTTGCAAATGGATTATTGAAGTGATAAGATTAAATGTGGTTAAAAGGAATTTGATCGTAGTATAGCTTTGCGCTGGAGGTGTATGTTGTGTCCGAATTGAACACAAAACGAATAGTGATTAGTCTTCCTCAGAAATTACTTAGTGAGGTAGATCGCGTCATAAAAAAAGAGAATTTGGACCGCAGCGAATTTATCCATCAAGCTACTGAGATGTTTCTTCGTGAGCGGAAGAATAAGCGTCAGTTTCGTGATGAGATGAAACAGGGTTACATGGAAATGGCTAAGATCAATCTAACGATTGCTTCAGAAGCATTTATGTTAGAGGAGGAAGCCGATCATACCTTGGACCGCTTAGTTAGCGGGGTGTAGTCCTTGATAGTCAAACGCGGAGACGTTTACTTTGCAGATCTTTCACCGGTAGTTGGATCAGAACAAGGCGGAATTCGGCCTGTCCTGATCATTCAGAATGATATCGGGAACCGTTTTAGCCCTACTGTTATCGTAGCAGCAATCACAGCTCAAATTCAGAAAGCTAAGCTTCCAACACACGTTGAAATAGATTCGAAAAAATACGGCTTTGAACGGGATTCAGTTATTTTGCTTGAACAGATCAGGACGATTGACAAGCAAAGATTAACAGATAAAATAACACAACTGGATGAAGACATGATGCGCAGGGTAGACGACGCATTGCAGATCAGTACTGGTCTGGTTGATTTTTAATTTTATAACATCATTTAGGAAACTGTCTGACGGGGATGTCTGGCGGTTTTTTATTTTATTTCAGGATTTAGAAGGATAGATGGAAGAATAGGTATATTTTACCCTAATACACAGAAAGGCTTTATGAGGTTTATAGAGCATGATCAGGTATTTAATGAAAGAAGGGGATTTTTTCAGTTTTAAGCTTTATATTTCCCATTTGCCATTCAGCAAGACATTCAACCCCTTTTAATGGGAACAAGTATACGAATACTTATTTAAATATTTTTGTAAAAAAATTCATGTTTAACTATTTGAATCTTGGGTTATATATCCAAAGTTAGTAAAAGAGTAAACATTGCACAATATATTCAGAAGTGAAATAATAGAAATTGAGACTACATGTAGTGGGGGTGCAAGAAAAATTGGACAACTTGATTGTACAGATGATCAATGAAAATCAAGAAACCCTAAAAAATAATTGGCTTAATGAAGTTAAGCTCTTTAAAGAAAAAGAACTGATTGGAACAACTTTAAAGTTTAGTGAAGAAACGGACCAACAGTTTTTTGCTATGTTAATCAAGCACATCAATTTTCACGATATTTCTAAAGACGGAACACTTGATGATTTTTTTGATCAAGTTCTTCATACAGGTTTACCATTAAGTTATTTAACGCAAGGACTTCAAGCGGCACGTCGTGTCGTGTTAAATCTTTTAGTCGAGACGGAAAACGACAAAGAGAAAGTAGCGGCTGTTTACCGCGAGATCGATCGCTGGTTAGACCCGATTCTGAATCGTGTTGTAGAAAACTCATCTCAGATTTGGGAGAGAACGGTTTCCGTACAAAAGACAGCATTATTAGAGCTTTCCGCTCCATTGATTCCAGTTTTCAAAAACATTAGTGTTATGCCTCTTATCGGATCCATTGATACAGAACGCGCGAAACTGATTATGGAAAACCTTTTGAACGGAGTGATTAAATACCGCTCAGAAGTAGTACTCATTGACATAACGGGTGTACCGGTCGTGGATACGATGGTAGCTCATCATATTATTCAAGCAGCAGATGCTGTGCGTTTATTAGGTTCTACGTGTATCCTAGTAGGAATACGTCCTGAAATCGCTCAAACAATCGTAAGCTTAGGAATCGATCTAAGCTTGTTCCCTACGAAAAGTACGCTTCAAAAGGGTATGGAAAACGCTCTTGAAATTACAAACCAGCAGTTAATTAGCAATAAATAGGGAGTGAGAGTAAAAAAATGAGAATTCCTATTTTGAAATTGCACGAATATTTATTGATCACCATCCAAGTTGAAATGGATGATCAGACAGCTCTTCAATTTCAAGAAGACTTGCTAAATAAAATTCACGATACAGGTGCGAAAGGAGTTGTTATTGACTTAACGTCAGTAGATATGATCGACTCCTTTATAGCTAAAGTTCTTGGAGATGTGGTGAGGATGTCAAAATTAATGGGAGCTCAAGTTGTATTAACAGGAATACAACCAGCAGTTGCTATTACTTTAATTGATCTTGGAATTTCAATGAGGGAAGTTTCGACAGCACTTGACTTAGAACAGGGGCTTGATAAATTGCGTCTGGAACTGGAGGGATGATTATGGACATCCAATCCTGTGTGGAAGTACGCAACGAGTGGGACATCGTAAGTGCCCGTCAACTCGGAAGAAACATGGCGAAAGAGCTAGGTTTCGGAAACGTTGATCAAGCAAGAATAACAACAGCGATATCTGAACTCGCCCGTAATATTTATTTATACGCAGGACGAGGTAAGATTTGCATCGAACCAATTGATCAATTAGGAAGAAAAGGACTGCGAATCGTAGCCTTAGATAATGGTCCTGGAATTCGAGAGATCCGAAAAGTTATGGAAGATGGATATACCACTTCTGGCGGATTAGGAGCTGGATTACCAGGCGTGAAGCGTTTAATGGATGAATTCTCAATTGAATCCACGGTTGATGTGGGAACGGAGATATCAGCTACTAAATGGCTTCGTTAGGAGGAGAGCTCTTGACCGCAAAAGACGCACTAACGGAACGTTACCAAGATTTATTATCGGTCTATCTAAAAGCCAAAACAGAGACGACCCTCTATAAAGGACAACAATTCAGCAGAAAGTTATTAGAACAGCAAATCTCACCAGAAGATCTTGTCAGCTTACACATCCAAGTGATGGATCAGCTGTTTCCGGATATGTCTGAAGAAATGAGAGACTCTTTTGACTTTCTGCTCGAAGCGATGATCGGCTACGGATTTGCTTATCGTGAGCATCAGAGTTTACGTGATAAGCAACAACAGCTTGAATCAGAGATTGAAGTTGCCGCGAGCATGCAGCAGACGCTACTACTCAGTGATGTCCCAGAATTTGACCAGTTGGACATAGGAGTCGTCAGTGTTCCTGCTAAAAAAATGAACGGTGATTATTATAATTTTGTTAAGAGCGGCAACAGTTTAAGTGTCGCTGTAGCAGATATCATCGGTAAAGGCATACCCGCTGCACTCTGTATGTCTATGATTAAGTATGCGATGGACAGTTTGCCTGAAGAACAGATGAAGCCTCATCTGCTTTTGGAGAATCTTAATCGTGTCGTTGAGCAAAACGTTCATAGCAACATGTTCATCACGATGTTTCATGGGGTTTATGAACCTGAAAGTCATAAGTTTTACTATGCGGGTGCTGGTCATGAACCAGGCTTTTTCTATCACGCTAAGGAAGACGAGTTTCATGACTTGATCGCAAAAGGTCTTGTTCTAGGTGTTTCCAGAACAACTACCTATCATCCGTATGAAAAGATCATAGAAGTGGGAGATATGATCGTCCTTCTCTCAGACGGAGTGACCGAGTGTAGAACAAGCAAAGGGTTCATTGAAAGAGAAGAAGTTGTATCTCTTATTCGTAAATATATGGATCTACCCTCTCAGAAGATTGTGGAAAATGTATTTCAAGAGCTCGATCGCCTTCAAGGCTTTGAGCTCAGAGATGATTTTACTTTAATTATTTTAAAACGACTGGTTTAAGCAGTATTTGATTAGGGTAAAGGTACCTTATATGGTTCCATACAAAGCTTGGGGGGAAATAAAATGAATTTGCAAATAAATCAAGATCAAATAAATGAAACATACGAACTAAAACTTTCCGGAGAAGTTGATGCGTATACGGCTCCTAAGTTAAAAGAAGTGATGCTTCCTTTAACTGAAAAAGAAGGAAACATCGTAATTGTAGACCTTTCTGGAATTGATTATATGGATAGCACAGGGCTAGGTATTTTCGTGGGAGCATTAAAATCTTCCAAAGCAAATAGCAGCTCTTTAAAATTACGAGGCATGACAGAACGCGTTAAACGTATTTTTGAAATTACTGGATTAACGGAAGTAATGGATATTGAAAGTGGAGTAAAGGGGGAGGCGCTATGAGAACAGCGTCCGACTATATTGAAATGAAGGTCCCTGCAAAACCGGATTATGTAGGCGTCGTCAGGCTAACGATTTCAGGCCTGGCAAACCGCATGGGTTTTGCGTTTGACGAAATTGAAGATATCAAGATCGCAGTATCAGAAGCTGTTACTAACGTTGTCAATCATGCCTATACCGATACTGAAGACAAAGGCCAAGTTCGTATTGGCTGTAATATATATGATGACCGCATGGAAATTACGGTTGTCGACCAAGGAAAAAGTTTTGACGTCGAATCTATCTCAAAAAATCTTGGCCCTGTAGATGGTAAATCAGTTGATCAACTGCATGAGGGAGGTTTAGGCCTCTTTCTGATAGATACATTAATGGACAAGGTAGAAATAAGCAGTGAAGCCGGTGTCGTTGTAATGATGACAAAGTATCTTCACAGAGATGAGGTGGAGGAACATGTCGACAGAATCTCACCAGCGCCTTCACAGTAAAGAACAAGTCTATGCTTGGATCGATGAACTACAGCAAGACCCGAAGAATGAAGAAATTCAGACTAATCTCGTCTTGCAGTATCAAGACTTAGTTCATTCGCTAGCTCGAAAGTTTTCTAAAGGCAAGAGCATTCATGATGATTTAGTACAAGTCGGTATGATTGGATTGCTTGCTGCTTTTAGAAGGTACGACAAAACATTTGGAAGATCATTTGAATCTTTCGCTGTTCCAACAATCGTCGGGGAGATCAAACGTTTTATCCGTGATAAAACATGGAGTGTTCACGTACCTCGTAGAATTAAAGAATTAGGTCCAAGAATCAAGAAAGCCGTGGAAGAACTAACTACTCGTTTACAGAGATCACCGAAAATCTTTGAAATTGCAGAGTACCTAGAAGTTTCTGAAGAAGAAGTTCTAGAGACGATGGAGATGGGCAAAAGTTATCAAGCTCTATCCGTAGATAGTTCCATTGAAGCTGATCAAGAAGGAAGTACAGTTACACTACTCGATCTAGTTGGTTCCAATGATGCTGGTTTTGATCAAATTGATAAAAGAATGCTGCTGGAAAAAGCTTTCGGTGTTCTTTCTGAACGCGAACGTGAAATCCTTCAATGTACGTATTTCGAGAATTTAAGTCAAAAGGAAACGGGAGAACGTTTAGATATTTCTCAAATGCATGTTTCCCGACTTCAACGACGAGCACTTGAAAAACTAAAAGAAGCTTTGCGAGTATCACCTTCGGAGGCTCTTAAATGATCGAACACTTTCAGTTTAGCAGGGCATCAGTTTCCTCTTATCAGAAACCAAAAAAGGGAAATGATCTTTGCGGAGATAGTTTTTATGTGAAAGAAACGGAAGATTATTTGATATGTGCAGTAGCGGATGGTCTAGGGAGCGGTAAGATGGCAAAAGAAGCTTCTGGGGCCGCTACTGAAATTATCGATCAAAATCATCATGAATCTGTTGAGCGTTTAATGCACCTTTGTAATGAGGGGCTAAGACATACTCGCGGTGCAGTGATTGCTATTGTTAAAGTCGATTATCATAATCATACTGCTACTTATTCAGGAGTTGGTAACATCCGTTTTATGATCTCTGCTGAAAGACAAAGAGCGATACATCCTTTGCCGAAAGTTGGATTTCTCGTAGGAAAGCCCGAAAAATTTAAAGTACAGGACTTTAAGTTTGTAAAAGAGTTAACACTGATGCTCTATTCCGATGGTATGGATATTCATACGCAGAGCCGTTCGTTGTTAACGAAAATGATATCACCAAAAGAGTCGGTCCTCTATATAAGTGGATTGCCTCAAGACATCAATGACGATGCAACATGTCTCGTCGGACAAATAAATTTAATCTCGTAAAACATCACCTTCATTAGTTTGTAGGGTGGTGTTTTTTGTTTTATCAATAGCTCGTTTCTATAGTTCACTTCTTTGACAGGTTGAGACTCCTAATGGCGGATAGCGGGAGGAGGCTCACCACACGCCCCGTGGAAAGCTAGCATCTGGAACGCAAATCGACTACTCACAAGAGTGCAATTTTTACGCCACCACTTCCTTGGTTTATAATAGTACTAATTGATTGAAAAAGGAGTGTTCTTATTGGGACAACCTATTAGTGAACAAGCATTGAAAACAATGGAAACCGAATTGAACGTAAAAGGAAAACAAATTAACCAAGTTATTGCTCTTCTTGAAGAAGGAAACACAGTCCCATTTATTGCTCGTTATCGAAAAGAATTAACGGGCGGGTTAGATGAAGTACAGATCAAAGACATTATGGACCGATGGACATATTTGCAAAACTTAGCTTCCCGTAAAGAAGAGATCCTTCGTTTAATAGAAGAACAAGGAAAATTAACGGAAGAATTAACGGCAGCAATTGCAAAAGCGCAAAAGCTTCAAGATTTAGAAGATATTTATCGTCCATACAAACAAAAGAGAAGAACAAAGGCGACAGTAGCGAAAGAAAAAGGTCTCGAACCGTTAGCTTCGTGGTTGCTAGAGCAAAGAAATGATGATCCACTTGCGGAAGCGGCATCATACATAAACGAAGAAAAAGAAGTCAATTCTGCTGAAGATGCATTGTCTGGTGCCAAAGATATCATTGCTGAAATGCTGTCTGACGATGCAGATATGCGAAAATGGATTCGGGAAGACACGTTTTCAAAAGGCGAGATCAAAACAGATGGAAAGAATACAGAGTTGGATGAGAAAAAAGTGTTCGAAATGTACTATGAATACCAAGAACCCATCCGTAAGATTGTTCCACACCGTGTTTTGGCCGCTAATCGTGGGGAAAAAGAAAATATTTTAAGAGTAGGGATTGCTGCTCCTTCAGAACTGATCGTTTCGAAGATGGAGAGAAAAGTAGTGAAACGCTCGAGCTCACCGGCTGTACCTTTTATTATTGAAGCGATTGAAGATGCGTATAAGCGATTGATTGCACCTTCCATCGAACGAGAAATTAGAGCTGCTTTAACAGAACAAGCGGAAGAGCGGGCAATTCATATTTTTTCTGAAAATGTAAGAAGTCTTCTATTACAAGCACCACTCAAAGGAAAAGTTGTTCTAGGAGTTGACCCTGCCTATAGAACGGGTTGCAAACTAGGGGTAGTCGATGAAACGGGTAAAGTGCTTCATATCCAGACGATCTATCCGACACCGCCGCGATCAGAGGTCGAAAAATCGGCGGCTGTTGTAAAAAAACTGATCGATCAGTATGATATTGAGATCGCTGCGATCGGAAACGGAACAGCATCACGTGAAACAGAGCAATTTATTGCTGAAACATTAAAAGACCTAGAGAAATCGGTAGCTTACGTCATCGTTAATGAAGCGGGAGCGAGTGTGTATTCAGCATCCACCGTCGCTCGAGAGGAGTTTCCGGACCTCCAAGTTGAAGAAAGAAGCGCGGTATCCATAGCGCGAAGACTTCAAGATCCATTAGCTGAACTTGTTAAAATCGATCCAAAGTCTATTGGAGTTGGTCAATATCAGCATGATGTTTCTCAAAAAAGATTGGGTGAAGAAATTTCTTTTGTTGTTGAAACAGCGGTTAACCAAGTGGGTGTTAACGTAAATACAGCGTCATCGTCTCTTCTTCAATACGTATCAGGATTGTCCAAAACCGTTGCGCAGAACATAATTGTTAAGCGAAACGAGGTAGGAAAGTTCAAGAATAGAACAGAACTTAAGAAGATTCCTCGTCTTGGTGCAAAAACGTATGAGCAATGTATCGGATTTTTACGTGTAGTAGACGGGGATCAACCACTTGATCAGACGGGTATACACCCGGAAAGCTATCCGGCAACGAAAGCTTTATTAAAAGAACTTGGATTCAAACCGGCGGATATCGGTTCTGACGCTCTTGCAGAAAAGTTAAAATCACTTTCACTCGAAGCGACATCAGAAAAACTAGATATTGGCGTTCCAACTTTAAAAGACGTCATTGAAGGACTCATGAAACCAGGAAGAGATCCTCGTGATGCATTCTCTGGGCCAGTCCTTAAAACAGATGTTCTTAAGATGGAAGACTTGTCACAAGGGATGGAGCTTCAAGGAACGGTTCGAAACGTTGTAGATTTTGGTGCGTTTGTAGATATAGGCGTTAAACAGGACGGGCTTGTTCACATCTCTAAACTTACTGATCGATTTGTAAAAAATCCGATGGATGTAGTAAGCGTAGGGCAAGTTGTAACCGTATGGGTAGATTCTGTAGATGTGGCGAAACAGCGAATTGCACTAACGATGATTTCGCCAAAGTAAGAGATAAAAGATAAAGCACTTCTCCAGTGGATTACTCTTCACTGGAGGAGTGTTTTTTGTTATAAAAGAACCAGCATTGATTAAGTAAGCGGATTTGGTAACGGTCTTTTTGATAATAAGCACGACGGAGCTGTCTTTTAAACCATGTTGGCATATAGAGAACCTCCTTGAACTTCCCAATCCGTTATTTGTGTATTAGTCTATGTATAGGAGCTTGTTGATGTGAACTTGAAATGTAAGGAGCTTGACCATGACGAATGAAGAATTGCAGAAGTTAACTGAGGAAATCTCGATTCAGTTCTTCAATAAAACGTTTCGCCACCAAGCGAGATTCAATAGAAGGCTGCGAACAACAGGAGGACGTTATCTGTTACGATCTCATGATATCGAAATGAACCCTCATCTTTATGAGGCATTCGGTATGGAGGAGTTGATTGGCGTCATTAAGCATGAGCTCGTGCACTATCATATGCATATTGAAGGTAGGGGGTATAAGCACGGTGACGATGACTTCAAATATTGGCTGAATAAAGTAGGAGGCTCTCGTTTCTGTCAATCCATCCCGGAAAAACGAAGAACAGAGAGTTATAAATACGCTTATATGTGTACAGACTGTATGCAGTCTTATAAAAGAAAGAGGAAAATTGATACGAAAAGATATGTGTGTGGAAAGTGCAGAGGGAAATTAAAACAGGTTTCTTTAAAATAGGGTGTTGACTTCGAATATAGGTATGTGGTAATTTAATAAAGTCGCTGTTAGACATACCTATTACATAGCTTTTAAAGAGGTATCGTAACGCGAATGCGGCTCAGAAAAAACTTCTAAAAGTAGTTGACATCTGAGGCGAAAACAATTATGATATTAATTGTCCTTAAAAGACATTCCACAGTAGCTCAGTGGTAGAGCTATCGGCTGTTAACCGATCGGTCGTAGGTTCGAGTCCTACCTGTGGAGCCATACAGAGAAGTACCCAAGTGGCTCAAGGGGCTCCCCTGCTAAGGGAGTAGATCGCTAACGCGGTGCGAGGGTTCGAATCCCTTCTTCTCTGCCATCTGGCCCGTTGGTCAAGCGGTTAAGACACCGCCCTTTCACGGCGGTAACACGGGTTCGAATCCCGTACGGGTCACCATATACTTTCATAAAAGTAATACCTATAGATTGATGGACTCGTGGTGTAGTGGTTAACATGCCTGCCTGTCACGCAGGAGATCGCCGGTTCGACCCCGGTCGGGTCCGCCATTATTTCTAAGGTGTTGGGCTATAGCCAAGCGGTAAGGCATCGCACTTTGACTGCGACATGCGTTGGTTCGAATCCAGCTAGCCCAGCCATTTTTTCTTTTTAAGATAAGTGTTTAAAAACACTTCAAATGAGAGCCATTAGCTCAGTCGGTAGAGCATCTGACTTTTAATCAGAGGGTCGAAGGTTCGAGTCCTTCATGGCTCACCATTTTCAAATTAATATGCGGGTGTGGCGGAATTGGCAGACGCGCTAGACTTAGGATCTAGTGTCTTTGACGTGGGGGTTCGAGTCCCTTCACCCGCACCATATTAATTTTTCTCAATAAGTTGCAGTGCTCATGCGCTGGCATCTAGCCGCGCGGTCGTGGCGGAATGGCAGACGCGCTAGCTTGAGGGGCTAGTGGGGGTATCCCCGTGGAGGTTCGAGTCCTCTCGACCGCACCAACTTTAACTTATAACATAGAATACATTAAAATAGGCGCCCTTAGCTCAGCTGGATAGAGTGTTTGACTACGAATCAAAAGGTCGGGAGTTCGAATCTCTCAGGGCGCGCCATATTTACGGGAAGTGGCTCAGCTTGGTAGAGCACCTGGTTTGGGACCAGGGGGTCGCAGGTTCAAATCCTGTCTTCCCGACCATACTTATGCGGGTGTAGTTTAGTGGTAAAACAAGAGCCTTCCAAGCTCTGGTCGTGAGTTCGATTCTCATCACCCGCTCCATTATTTTTTACGGGCCTATAGCTCAGCTGGTTAGAGCGCACGCCTGATAAGCGTGAGGTCGATGGTTCGAGTCCATTTAGGCCCACCATATGATCGTAAAAATGATCAAAAAAGAAATTTTAAAAAGTGCTTGACTTTATAACTTCCATTCGGTAAGATAATAAAGCTGTCTCGGAAAAAGACAAGCCACACAGTTCTTTGAAAACTGAACAAAAGAAATAGGTAAGGAATTAAGAATTAATTCCGTCAGTTTTAAATCGAGCAAGACAAACACTTTTATGGAGAGTTTGATCCTGGCTCAGGATGAACGCTGGCGGCGTGCCTAATACATGCAAGTCGAGCGAATGATGAGGAGCTTGCTCCTCTGATTTAGCGGCGGACGGGTGAGTAACACGTGGGTAATCTGCCTGTAAGACGGGGATAACTCCGGGAAACCGGGGCTAATACCGGATAATAAGAGAAGAAGCATTTCTTCT
>NZ_JAEACF010000004.1 GCF_016401385.1 Fictibacillus halophilus
TAGCTGGGTAGCTACGTGTGGACGGGATAAGTGCTGAAAGCATCTAAGCATGAAGCCCCCCTCAAGATGAGATTTCCCATCACGCAAGTGAGTAAGACCCCTTAGAGATGATGAGGTTGATAGGTCTGGTGTGGAAGCGTGGTGACACGTGGAGCTGACAGATACTAATCGGTCGAGGGCTTATCCTTAAAAAAGCATAACGTTTGGAAACGTCGTATCTAGTTTTGAGAGAACATACTCTCTAATTTAATAGATCATGGTGAAAGTCATGGTTAGGTCTAGTGATGATGGCAAAGAGGTCACACCCGTTCCCATACCGAACACGGAAGTTAAGCTCTTTAGCGCCGATGGTAGTTGGGGGTTTCCCCCTGTTAGAGTAGGACGTCGCTAGGCAATGAGGAAGATGGATGAAAATCCATCTTCTTTTTTTGTGCTTTTAAAAAGAAGATAAGGTGGTTTGGCGGATACCAAACTTCTGATTATAGGTGACTGGGGTGTGAAAGGTGGAGGGTATAGAGCTTGGATCGGGCAGAGATTGGTTGTCGAGATTTAGCGAACGGCCTTTATTTTTGGTTTTAGACTTAATTGAGGTTCTTTCCGACTTAATTCGCTCTCATTTCGACTTAATTTTGTGCATTCAGGCTTAATTATGGAAGGGAGATACCCCACTCCGTATGCTTCGAAGATGCGTTTCAACCACGTAACCCTATCACAACCCCTCAAAATCGGAAGAAGATGGCCACAGCCATCTTCCATAACGCGATATTCTTCAGCAAAAGCTCTAAAAATCCATTTAAGAACAACATTAGCAACTCCTTCAACCATCAACCAAGCCAGTACCAACTAAAATACCTTAAATCTCACCCTCAAATGCACAAATCTCTCCAAAACCAACTTCCGCCACGACAAACAAACACCACCAAAACAAACCCCAAGCCCATATTTCTAACCGATTTTATGCTAAACTAAAAGATAAAAACAATGGGGAGGCCATATATCATGAAGAATGTTCATTTTGATACATCCAGCGTACATGCAAGTGGTCATAATAGTGTGAAGTCGGTAAGTAAGATCAATCCGATCTATCAGACGTCAGCTTTTTCTTTTAACGATCTTGACGACCTAGAGGATTATTTTAGAGGAAAGAACGATTACTTATATACGCGTATGAATAACCCGAACCAGAACGATTTTGCGAGTGGTGTTGCTAACCTTGAACAAGCTCCTGCGGGTGTTGTGACCTCATCGGGTATGTCAGCCATTTTAGTAGGTATCTTAGCAGTTACACAAGTCGGTGATCATATTCTAGCTTGTGATGATTTGTATGGTGGCACCTATCAGCTTCTTTCTGATGATCTTAAGAGTTTTGGAATCGAAACCACATTCGTTTCATTCAAGGACTTAGATGAGGTTAAACGAAACATTCGAAGCAACACGAAGCTCATTTATTCAGAATCCATAACGAATCCTTTATTGCGTGTAGAGGATTTAGAGGGACTTGTTGCCATTGCAAAAGAACATAATCTTACGACGATGATTGATAATACATTCGCCACACCTTATGTACTAAAGCCGTACACAAAAGGTGTTGATCTCGTAGTTCATAGTGCAACGAAGTACTTGAATGGACATAGCGACGTGACAGCAGGTGTAGTAGTAGGGAAAGAGGAGTTAATCGCAAAGGCTCAAGCAAAAATGATTCACCTTGGCTGTAATCTAGGACCGTTTGATGCGTGGCTGGCTTCTAGGGGCTTGAAAACGTTAAGCGTTCGTATGGAGCGTCATATTTCTAATGCAACTGAATTAGCGAAGCAGCTTAAACAGACAGAGGGAATTAAAACCGTCTACTATCCAGAATACGTGAGTGAAACGGGTAATTCTTCTATTGTAACCATCGAACTTGATGAAAACAGCAACGTTCATACGTTTTTTAAGTCATTGGATTGGGTTCATATTGTTCCGACGCTTGCAGGTGTAGAAACGACGGTCTCTTATCCACTCGGAACTTCTCACCGATCTTTACCAGCAGAGACATGTGAAAAATTGGGGATCAATAAGAATGTGATCAGAATTTCTGTTGGGATTGAAAATATTGAGGATATCGCGACTGTTTTTAAAGAAGCTGCCAAAAAAGCCCTGTTACAATAGGGCTTTTAGGCTTTATAATGTAATATAAACGAATTGTTTATCTTTGTCGAAATGTGTTATGATATCGGAGTGAAAGCGCTTCATCATATACATCAAGGGAGGCATAAAAATGAAGCCAAAACAAGAATTACAGCGTGGGCTCGAAGAACGACATATAACACTTATGTCGCTTGGGGCAGCTATTGGAGTGGGCTTATTTTTAGGGTCAGCTTCAGCAATTGAAATGGCGGGGCCAGCAATTTTATTAGCATATGCATTAGGCGGAGCCGTAATGTTCATTATTATGAGAGCATTAGGAGAGATGGCGATTCATCAACCGGTTGCCGGATCTTTTAGCCGATATGCAAGAAACTATATTGGACCACTAGCTGGTTATTTAACTGGCTGGAACTATTGGTTCTTGTGGATCGTAACATGTATGGCTGAGATCACAGCCGTAGGTATTTATATGAAGATGTGGTACCCAGATGTACCCGTTTGGATTTGGGCACTATCTGCACTTGTGATTATGGCTAGCATTAACTTGCTTGCTATCAAAGCGTATGGAGAGTTTGAATTCTGGTTTGCACTGATTAAGATCGTTGCCATCGTATTAATGATTGTAACTGGTTTAGGCATGATACTATTTGGTTTTGGTAACGGTGGAGTAGCAACAGGAATCAGTAACCTTTGGGAAAATGGCGGTTTCGCACCTAATGGCATACAGGGAATCCTGATGTCTATGCAGATGGTTATGTTTGCATTCTTAGGAATCGAGATGATCGGTGTTACAGCAGGTGAAGTTAAGAATCCTGAAAAATCTTTAGCAAGAGCTGTGAACTCTGTATTCTGGCGTATCCTGATTTTCTACGTAGGGGCATTATTTGTTATCATGTCCATCTACCCGTGGGATCAGATTGGAACGCAAGGAAGTCCGTTCGTTCTTACATTTGAAAAGATCGGTATCGGACAAGCTGCTGGTATCATTAACTTTGTTGTATTAACAGCTGCATTATCTAGCTGTAACAGTGGAATATTCAGTACAGGACGCATGCTTTTCAACTTGGCTGAACAAAAACAAGCACCAGCAGGACTTCATAAAGTAAGTAAGACGGGTGTACCTTCTGTAGCTGTATTAGTTTCAGCGGGAGCACTTCTTATTGGAGTCGTGTTAAACTATCTTGTTCCTGAAAAAGTTTTCGTATGGGTAACAAGTATCTCAACATTCGGAGCGATCTGGACATGGTCCATTATTCTTGTGTCTCAGCTTAAGTTCCGTAAAAGGTTGAGTGAAGAAGAAAAGAAATCACTGAAATTTAAAGTACCGTTCTTTCCGTATGGATCATATATCGCATTAGCTATTTTAATCTTTGTTGTCGGAATCATGGCATACTTCCCAGATACACGTATCGCCTTGATCGTAGGACCGTGTTGGTTAATCTTATTAACAGCGATCTACTATTTAAAAGGGTTCAACAAACGCACTGAAAACAACGATAAAGTGGCATAAAATAGAGGGCACTGGAAATAAATAAAATTTCTAGTGCCTAATATTTTTAAAACACTTGCATCATACTAAGAAACGTGATATATTAATAAATGTCCGAAACAAGTTGTTATCTAAACCAGAAAAAACAACATTTTATAACGTCGCGGGGTGGAGCAGTCTGGTAGCTCGTCGGGCTCATAACCCGAAGGTCGCAGGTTCAAATCCTGTCCCCGCAACCAATTTAAATTTCATGAACATTTACTACATCAATTACATACAAGCTGGACCCGTGGTGTAGTGGTTAACATGCCTGCCTGTCACGCAGGAGATCGCCGGTTCGACCCCGGTCGGGTCCGCCACTTTTAAAAAACGAAACAAGGTTTCGTGTTTTTTTATGTCTAAAAGTAAGTTAAACTAAAAATATACAACTGTCACCTTAGGAGTTTTATTATAATCCTAAGGCTTTTTTATAAGTTGATTTAAGAGTTGAGGTTGATTTCCGCTCCAGGTACTTCGCTTTCCGCGGGGCGACCGGTGAGCCCCTTGCCGCTTTGCGCCCTTAAGGGTCTCACCTGACCAGTTACAGTGGCTAGCCCCTCGAGGTCAAAAATTAAACGGTCAAGAAGGCAAAGTGCGCCTTCCTAGCCCATTCAACTTTTGCTGGTCGGGGCTGAACGAGCCACTTTCACATTTAGAACTGACCGCTCGTCCCGCAGGAGTCTCGTACCTTCCATACAATCAACTTAATCAATGAGGTTTTGCAAAGCTATTTAATAAACATGCTAAAGTAAAGACCAGAGAGGAGCACATCCATGATTAAAGATGAATTTGAATGGATCAACAGCATCACGCCTCGGCACTTCTTTCAAAAAGAGGTTGTTCAAGGAATCGGTGATGACGCTGCTCTTTGGTCGGTGAACGAAGAGATGGATCAAATCGTTTGTGTGGATACCATGGTAGAAGGTGTTCATTTTACGAAGAATACGTTATCTCCTTATCAAGCTGGCTTTAAAGCACTTGCTGTGAACGTGAGTGATATAGCCGCGATGGGTGGTATTCCGCAGTTCTATCTCGTCTCGATCGCGATTCCACCTGAATGGTCGGAGGATGAACTGCAAGAGATCTATCGTGGGATGGGGAAACTTGCAGAGAAATACAAAATGGATCTTCTGGGCGGAGATACCGTTTCTACAAAAGGGCTGTTAGTATTAACAGTGACGGTTATTGGAAAAGTAGAAAAAGGAAGATCTCTATTAAGAAGCAACGCGAGACCAGGAGACTCTGTATTTTTAACAGGAACAACGGGTGAATCAGCGGCAGGACTCAACATTCTGCTTGAAAAAACAAGACATGCTGAACTCACGGCAAATGAAGAAAAATGGAAAAGTCAACATCAGATGCCCATTCCTCATATCCAGCAGGGAAGAATTCTCGCAGGTAGCGGTTTTCGAATCTCCTTGAACGATGTTAGTGACGGAGTGGCGAGCGAACTGAATGAGATCGCTGAAGCAAGTAACGTTTCCATTCATATAGAAAGAAACAGCATGCCTGTTAGTGAGTCCTTAAGAGATTTACCAGAGGATGACGTGCTTCACCATCAGTTGTTTGGTGGCGAAGACTATGTGCTGGTTGGAACAGCTTCAGAAGAAGATTTTAAGGTGCTGGCAGATACATTCAAACAACATGAGCTGCCGCTTTATGAAATTGGGAAAGTTGGAGAAGCTGGTAAGGCTGAAGTCTTTCTTCATAAACAAGACGAGAAGCCTGAACTTCTCACGAAAAAAGGATACAATCATTTTAGGGAAAGGTAAGGGGAAGTCATGAGTACTTATCAATACGAAACAAAGTCAGCGGAAGAAACGATGTCTTTTGCCGAAAAGCTGGGCTCTCTTCTTCAAAAAGGAGATGTACTCACACTGGCTGGAGATCTTGGAGCGGGAAAGACGACTTTTACAAAAGGGCTCGCAAAAGGGCTCGGAATAACCCGTACAGTGAACTCTCCTACTTTTACCATCATTAAAGAATACAGTGGACGACTGCCGCTTTATCATATGGACGTGTACCGATTAGAAGACTCGGACGAAGATTTAGGATTCGAAGAGTACTTTTCAGGAGATGGCGTCTGTGTGGTCGAGTGGGCCGTATATATAGAAGACTATTTACCAGAGGAAAGACTTGAACTCATTATCTCACATAAAGGCGACGACGAGCGAGAGATTCAATTAAAACCTATCGGAACTAGATACGAAGAACGCGTTAAGGAGATTATGTAATGAAAGTTCTTGCAATAGATACATCCAATCTTGTGATGGGGATCTCAGTATTGGATGAAGGAAAAGTGCTCGGTGAGTATATTACGAACTTAAAAAAGAATCATTCGATACGAGTGATGCCTGCGATTGAAGAAGTATTAAAAGAGACTGGGGTAAAGCCTGCAGATCTTGATCGCATCGTGGTTGCGAAAGGGCCTGGTTCTTATACAGGTGTTAGAATCGGTGTAACAATCGCAAAGACACTTGCGTGGACACTAAAAAAAGAACTCGTTGGGATTTCGAGCCTGGAAGTACTCGCTCAGAGCGGAAAATACTTTGATGGCTATACCGTTCCTTTATTTGATGCACGCCGCACGCAGCTGTTTACGGGGCTTTACGGAAGAAATGATTCAGGAGAGTTTCAAAATCTTTGGGAAGACCAGATCATCTTATTAAAAGATTGGTTGGACAAGCTTAAAGAGCTAGATAAAAAGATATTATTCGTCGGAAACGATTTACCTCTTCACCAAGAGACGATTCAGAACGTGTTGGGGGACCAAGCTATTTTTGGACAAGTATCTGATCACAATCCGCGTCCAAGCGAACTCGGACGTATCGGTATGACGAGCGAACCGGTTGATATCCATTCGTTTACTCCAAGCTATCTTCAGTTGGCAGAAGCAGAAGTGAACTGGCTGAAGTCACAAGGAAAGTAGGGTGGATCTGATGGGAGAGCCTTATACATTCAGACTGGCAAAAGTAAGCGATATAGATGATATCCTTGGGATCGAGCAAGCATCGTTTGCTGTTCCATGGTCCCGAGAAGCTTTTTATAGAGAAATCGTTGAGAACCAGTTCGCTCATTACCTCGTTATCGAAGACTCCTTTCAGCCGGTCGGTTATTGTGGCATCTGGCTCGTTATGGACGAGGCACATGTTACGAACATCGCAATCCTTCCTTCTTATAGAGGAAGAAAGCTAGGGGAGATGCTCATGAGAGAAGCGATCAAACTTGCGAAGATGCATGGCGCGGTATCGATGACGCTAGAGGCACGCGTAAGTAATCATGTGGCACAGAACTTATATAAAAAACTAGGATTTGAAGCAGGCGGTATTCGAAAAAACTATTATAGCGATAATGGTGAAGATGCTTTAGTCATGTGGGTGGAATTATGATAAAAGATGAATTGATATTAGCGATAGAAACAAGCTGTGATGAGACAGCAGTAGCGATTGTGAAGAACGGTACAGAACTGTTGGCAAACGTTGTCGCGTCACAGATCGAGAGTCATAAGCGTTTTGGCGGCGTTGTTCCTGAGGTGGCGTCACGCCATCATGTTGAAGAGATTACGGTCGTAATTGAAGAAGCGCTGAATCAAGCGGAGTTAGAGCCAGGAGATCTTACAGCAGTTGCTGTAACAGAAGGACCAGGCCTCGTCGGAGCACTATTAATCGGTGTTAACGCAGCGAAAGCGTTCGCTTTTGCACACGGGCTACCGCTCGTTCCTGTGCATCATATCGCAGGACATATCTATGCGAACCGACTTGAAAAAGAAATGACGTTTCCACTGTTGTCTCTTATCGTCTCAGGCGGGCATACAGAGCTTGTCCTGATGGAGGAGCACGGAACGTTCAAAGTAATCGGTGAAACGAGAGACGACGCAGCAGGGGAAGCGTATGATAAAGTGGCGCGAACACTGAACATGCCATACCCAGGCGGTCCTCATATCGATAAGCTGGCACAAGAGGGTGAAGCGAACATTGACCTGCCTCGCGCTTGGCTAGAGCCGAACTCGCTTGATTTCAGCTTCAGCGGCTTGAAGTCAGCTGTTATCAACACGGTTCACAATGCAACACAGCGTGGAGAAGTGATCAAGCCTGAAGATCTCGCTGCAAGCTTCCAAGCGAGTGTTGTGGATGTACTTGTGGAAAAAACATATCGTGCCGCAGAGCAATATAACGTAAAACAAGTCCTCTTGGCCGGTGGAGTAGCGGCGAACAAAGGACTTCGTCACATGCTAGAGAACCGTTTTAATGGAACAAAGTATGATCTCGTCATTCCTCCGCTTCACTTATGCACAGATAATGCAGCTATGATTGGTGCTGCAGGAAGTGTGGCGTACCAAAAAGGAACGCGTGGAGATATGGCATTAAACGGTGTACCTGGATTAGATTTAGAAGCGCAATAATGAAAAAGCTCTTTTCCTTATATGAGGAGAAGAGCTTTTTTAGTAATCGACTTAATTCGACACAAAAACCCTTCATTTTTGTGGAAAAGTTATACACAGGTTTGTGGATAATGTGGACAATGGTTTTGAAACATTTGAAATAAAGGGTTTGTGTTATACACAATTCACATCATGTATACACATGTTCGTGTGGATAAAGTGGATAAGTCGTCAAAAAGTGCAAAATCCACAGGTTGATCTGTGGATAAGAATGATTATTCGAAAATTTCACTGGGTGTTTTTTTAAGTTTATTAAGATATTTGTGTGTAACGTTGGGGAAGAAGTGCGTAAGTGATGTCGAAACGTGCGCAGCGAATTAAATGACAAAAAAGCTGACATCCCTACAAAAAGTAAGGATATCAGCTTTCAACTTAAGCATTTTGTAGTTCTTCCCATTCTTCCATCAACGTTTCCATCTCTTCATTCAAAACATCAAGCTGAGACTGGAATTCTTGCGTCTTTTCATAATCCTGAAAGACTTCAGGTTTACAAAGTTCAGCTTCGGCCAAAGTGATTTTCGTTTCTAGTCCTTCAAGCAGACCATCGATCTCCTCGATACGGCGCTGTCTTTTACGATCCAGCTTCTTCGCTTCTTTATCGATCGAGTTTTTCGCACCGTTTCCTTGGTTTGAAGAAGGAGTGTTAACCGCGTTCTCCGCTTTCTGGCGCGCAGCGATTTCTTCACGTGCTTTCATCTCATTTTTCTTTTCGGTGTAATAGTCGTAGTCACCTAGATACTCGGTCATGCCTGTTGGCGCGAGCTCAACGACTTTCGTGGCGATACGGTTTATGAAATAACGGTCATGCGATACGAATAGGATCGTACCAGGATAGTGGATCAGAGCTTGTTCAAGGATCTCTTTGCTGTCAAGATCCAGATGGTTCGTCGGCTCGTCCAGCAGAAGAAGGTTTCCTTTCTCCATCATAAGCTTCGCCAGGGCAAGTCGAGCCTTCTGACCACCGCTCAGCTCTGTTACAAGCTTAAGTACATCGTCACCGCTAAACAGGAACTGTCCGAGGATCGAGCGGATCTCTTTTTCTGTTTTTTCCGGATAGTCATCCCACAGCTCGTTAAGAAGAGTCTTGCGGGAATGCAGATCCGCTTGTTCCTGATCATAGTGAGAGATCATGAGTCCACTGCCGTACCGTATATCGCCCGATATGAGCGGCAGCTGCTTACGTATCACTTTTAATAAAGTCGATTTGCCGATACCGTTCGGTCCAACGATCGCGACGCTGTCCTGGCGGTTGATCGCTACCGATACGTTCTTAAATAACGGCTCACCGTCTTCATATCCTGTGCTCACGTTCTCAAGCTTCAGCACATCGTTCCCGCTTTGTCTCTCAATCTCAAAAGAAAAACTAGCAGACTTTTCGGCACCAGCGGGACGCTCTTTTAATTCCATCTTCTCTAACTGTTTGCGACGACTCTGTGCACGTTTCGTAGTCGAAGCACGCACGATGTTGCGCTGAATAAAATCTTCTAACTTCGCAACCTGCTCTTGCTGCTTCTCAAACTCTTTCATCTCTTGAGCGAAACGCTCCGCTTTTTGCTCGAGATAGCTAGAATAGTTACCTGTGAAACGGTAAGAACGTTTTCTAGAAACCTCATAAACGGTCGTTACGATCTTATCGAGGAAATACCGGTCATGGGAGACGATCAAAATGCCGCCGGGATAACTCTGCAGATATTGCTCGAGCCACGTGAGCGTTTTGATGTCTAAGTGGTTCGTCGGCTCATCGAGAATGAGTAGATCTGGTTTAGTTAATAGGAGCTTTGCGAGTGCGAGTCTCGTTTTTTGCCCTCCACTTAATGTGTTGATCTTCGTATCGCGATCAAAATCGGCAAACTGAAAACCGTGAAGTACCGTACGAATTTCTGCTTCATACTGATAGCCACCTTCGTCTTTAAATGTTACTTGCAGCGCATCATAGTCTTTTAAGAGACGTTCATACTCCGCTTCATTCGCAATCACTTCTGGATCGCCCATACGCGCTTCCATCTCACGCAGCTTTTTCTCTTTTTTACGAAGGTCTTCAAACACCGAGAGCATCTCGTTCCAAATCGACTCATCGGAGTCCAGCCCCGCATCTTGTGCGAGATAACCAGTTTTCACGTCTTTCGGAATCATGACATGACCAGAATCGTAGGAATACTCACCAGTAATCACGCGTAGCAGCGTAGATTTACCCGCACCGTTCCGCCCAACAAGCGCGATCCGCTCACCTTTTTGAACCTCTAGTTTTATATTCGATAAAATAACGTCCGCGCCAAACGACTTCGTAACGTCCTGAACTTGTAAAATAATCATTGTAATTTCACCTCTATGGAAAACGGGTGGTTTTATTTATTTAATTGACTTGTTTGTTACTTTTGAATAATGCTGAAAAAGTACTTCTTTGATAAGTTGGTTGGAGCGCAAGGCACGAGACTCCTGTGGGACAAGCGGTCAGGTGAGACCCTTAATGGCGCAAAGCGGCAAGGGGCTCACCGCCTGCCCCACGGAAAGCGAAGTGCCTGGAGCGGAGAACAACTACTTACACAAACATGCTTTTATACAATCAGCCCTTAAATAAACAATATAACCCTGTCTAACTAGTAGTTTAGCGTAGTTTGGAGATTCGCGCCAACAAAGGGAATGTTCAACATTTTGCAATAATTACAAGTAAAATCTTAACGACAATAAAAGCGGTTTCGTGTATATTCATCATGAGGAGGGGTTTTATGACAGAGTTTACCCATTTTAACGAAGAAGGCCGTGCGCGCATGGTTGATATTTCGGAAAAAGAAACATCTCACCGAACAGCCGTAGCGGTAAGCGGGGTAACGGTTTCTGAAGAAGTCTTCCTTAAGATCAAAGAAAACGGATTTAAAAAAGGGGACGTTCTAGCCGTCGCACAGATCGCTGGAATCATGGCTGCGAAAAAAACCTCTGACTGGATTCCGATGTGTCACCCGTTATCACTGACTGGCGTTGATCTGTCTTTTTCATGGGATGAATTAGCGGACAGCATGTTTAAATTAAACATCCAAGTTGAAGTGAAAACGAAGGGCAGCACCGGTGTTGAGATGGAGGCGTTAACAGCGGCTTCTGCAGCAGCGTTAACCGTCTATGATATGTGTAAAGCAGCGGATAAGGGAATGGTGATCGGGCCTACATACCTCCATTCGAAAACAGGAGGAAAGAATGGGGACTTTCTACGTTCTTCAAGCCCTGACAAAATATGATACAATAGGAATAGATAAGCTTTCTAAACTTGGAGGGCTCCAAATATGAACCAAGATCAGTTAAAAATACCACACGCAACAGCAAAACGGCTGCCCTTGTATTATCGTTTTTTGAAAAACTTATCATCTTCCGGTAAACAAAGGGTGTCTTCTGCTGAATTAAGCGAAGCTGTGAAAGTAGATTCTGCAACAATCCGCAGAGATTTTTCCTACTTTGGCGCATTAGGCAAAAAAGGTTATGGCTACAATGTTAATTATCTGTTGTCGTTCTTCGCAAAGACGTTGAACCAGGATGAAACAACAACCGTAGCATTAATCGGAGTAGGTAACTTAGGCACGGCCTTCTTACATTACAATTTCACCAAAAATAACAATACCAAAATAGAAGTCGCATTCGATGTAGACCGAGCAAAAATCGGCAGCGAAATTGCCGGAGTTCCGATCTATCACACAGAAGACATCGAGCAAGAACTGAAGAACCGAGGCATCGATGTTGCGATCCTCACCGTTCCAGTAGGAGCCGCTCAATCGATCGCCGATCAACTCGAGCGCGCAGGTGTAACAGGCATCTTAAACTTCACACCCGCCCGATTGACCGTCTCACCCGAGATTCGTGTTCATCACATCGATTTAGCTGTTGAATTGCAATCGCTTGTTTATTTTATGAAAAACTATTCTTAAAACAAGGAGGTAATCGTTATGTTAGGACCAGGAAGTATCGCGGTAATCGGACTTGCAGCTCTTGTTATGTTTGGACCGAAAAAGCTGCCTGAGCTAGGTAAAGCAGCAGGTAAGACGCTTCGCGAGTTCAAAAATGCAACAAAGGGCATGATGGACGAAGAAGATGACAAAAAGGAAAGCGAACAACTGAAGAAGTAAGGATGTTTGTCTATGACCTCTGAAAAAAATATGTCGCTATACGGTCACATTGGCGAATTACGAAAGCGCATCATATGGGCGATTCTAGCCTTCTTCTTATTCTTGATCGCTGGATTTTTCTTAGCCAAGCCCGTAATCGTATATCTGCAAAGTGACCCAATCGCAAAGAACATTCAGATGAACGCTTTTCATCTAACCGATCCACTGAACGTGTACATGACGTTTGCCTTCTTCATCGGCCTCGTCCTATCCGCACCAGTGGTGTTGTACCAACTCTGGGCATTCATCAGCCCGGGGCTCTATGAGAACGAACGAAAAGTAACGCTTATGTACATCCCGATCGCATTCGTGCTCTTCTTAACGGGACTCGCATTCTCGTACTTTATTCTGTTTCCGTTCGTTGTGAGCTTTATGGGAAATGTCGCCGTGGCACTTAGTGTAGAAGGCGAATACGGAATTCAAGAATACTTCTCATTCCTATTCAACATCACACTGCCGTTCGGCCTGTTGTTCCAGTTCCCAGTCTTGATCATGTTTCTGACTCGACTTGGAATCGTAACACCTGATTTCCTTAAGAGCATTCGAAAAGTAGCCTACTTTGGGATTTTAGTAGTAGCGGGATTGATTACACCGCCAGAGCTGCTGTCTCACTTGATGGTTACGTTCCCGCTCTTGCTTTTATATGAGATCAGCATCATCATATCGAAGGCCGCTTATAAAAAACGCATGAAAGCCGAAGTCGAAGCACTCGTAAAAGAACGAGAAGCCCAGGCAGAAGCTGTGTATCATGATTAAAAAGAGGATGACTCCACGTGGGGAATCCTCTTTTTTGTGTGGTTGGAGTGGGTTGTGATTGAGAGTGGACAGTAAAAGCGGGGAATTGGACAGTAAATGTGTAAAAGTGGACAGTATTTTTTCGAAAGTGGATAGTAAAACTCGAAAAGTGGACAGTATTTTCGTGGAAGTCGACAGTAAGGCATACTTTGAGGGTTTTGCAGGCGACGCAGGTGCCTGCTTGAGCACCAAAACAGCCTTTGTTTTGATGCTGGTGATGATAATCTGTCGGATTCGAAGATTAATCTGTCCGATTGGCCGTATAATCTGTCCAATTCCCAACATAATCTGTCCAAACTAGCCAATAATCTGTCCAATCTCACATCCGCCACTGGCCAACCTCACAATGCACCGCCCCAAAATCCTACACAAACAAAAAAACTGCCTCCATCAGAAGCAGTTCCCCCATATTATTTCTTCTTTTTTCTTTTCAAGTGGTTGTTTAACGCGAAATAGCGGATGGCATTCGCATAATCGAAGGTTGCTACGACCATCGTAATGATGGTCCAGAAGCTTGTCATGCCGTACTCGCTTGCGTAATGAACGGCTAAGTACGTAAAGACGACTCCGATCCCTAAATATAAAAATGCCATAAACAGTGGTGATGTCTTCATAATAGTCCTCCAATAATCAGTTGCGCTGTTTCTAGCTGTTGTTCCATTTCTTTGATTTTATCGGCAAATAATACTTGAACGATCAAAACGAGCGTGTTCATGGCAACGTGTGCAGCGATCGGTACGATAAGGCGTTGCGTTTTAACATAAAGAAAAGCGAACGTGAAGCCCATTGCCGTGTAGATTAATAAGTGTGTGAAATCCGCATGAACAGCAGCAAAGATTAAAGAACTGATCAAAGCAGAAATAAAGAAATTATAGCGTTTATGAAGAGAGCCGAAAATAATCTTTCGGAAGATGATCTCTTCTAGTATTGGCCCAACGATGGCCGTTACAATCATAAAATATTTAACGTTTTTCACGATTTCAACGAGTTGCTTCGTGTTTTCCGATCCAGGTTGGATACCGAACAGGTTCATCTCGATCATGCTCGCGATAATTTGAGCGGCGTATGCCATAAAAATACCGATGATCGACCATAGAACGGCAGATCCTTTTGAGACGCGCTTAGAATTTCGGTGGCGTTCTCTCATTTCAGGGATCAGCATGTAAAGGATAATCACAAGAGCCACGATAAAGCTGAACGTTCCCCAAATTCCAAAAAGTTGATTTCTAGGAACACCAAGTTCGTTTAACAGTGGAACCCCAATGTAACCTGAGAATTGCATCACGATATATATGAAGATGATCCACCAATATTTTTTCTTCAAATTACCTTCTCCTTTACTTACAGCCCTAAAAATAATTGCGTTTTATACCTCTTTATATGCTTACCCATTTTAACATAGAATAGGCAGGGCTCGCGAGGATATCGAATTTGAGGGTAATTCGATTTATATTTATATTTCTCACTTGCAAAATTTTTTAGTTTTATTTATTATTAGAAATGGAGTTAGCACTCACTAACAAAGAGTGCTAATAAGAAATCTTTTAACTATTTAAGGAGGGTGTTTCACTTGTTAAAGCCACTAGGTGACCGTATTATTATTGAGCTTGTAGAAGGTGAAGAAAAAACTGCAAGCGGCATTGTATTGCCAGATTCAGCAAAAGAAAAGCCTCAAGAAGGAAAAGTTGTTGCTGTAGGTACGGGCCGTGTAACGGATAACGGCGAGCGTATCTCTTTAGAAGTTTCTGAAGGCAACACGATTATTTTCTCAAAATACGCTGGTACAGAAGTTAAGTACCAAGGTAAAGAATACTTGATTCTTCGTGAGTCTGACGTTTTAGCGATCGTAGGCTAATCTTTAGGTAACTGGGAAGCTTCAAAATTTTGAAGCTACATAAATTAAACATTAAGCATATGTAAGTCACTAACTTTTAAAATTAATGGGAGGGTTTTTACATGGCTAAAGATATTAAATTTAGTGAAGACGCGCGCCGCTCAATGCTTCGTGGTGTTGATGCACTAGCAAACGCTGTAAAAGTAACACTTGGACCAAAAGGACGTAACGTTGTGCTTGAGAAGAAATTCGGTTCTCCTCTAATCACAAACGACGGTGTTACAATTGCAAAAGAAATCGAGCTTGAAGATGCATTCGAAAACATGGGTGCGAAGCTTGTAGCTGAAGTTGCGAGCAAAACGAACGACGTAGCAGGAGATGGAACAACAACTGCAACCGTTCTTGCTCAAGCGATGATCCGTGAAGGATTGAAGAACGTAACAAGCGGAGCAAACCCAATGGTACTTCGCAAAGGAATCGAAAAAGCAACGGCTGCTGCTGTTCAAGAATTAAAAGCGATCTCTAAACCAATCGAAGGCAAAGAGTCTATCGCACAAGTTGCGGCAATCTCTGCAGCTGACGAAGAAGTAGGACAATTGATTGCTGAAGCGATGGAGCGCGTTGGAAACGACGGCGTTATCACGATTGAAGAATCAAAAGGATTCACAACTGAGCTTGAAGTGGTTGAAGGTATGCAGTTCGATCGCGGATATGCATCTCCATACATGGTAACAAACTCTGACAAGATGGAAGCAGAGCTTGAGAACCCGTACATCCTTATCACAGATAAGAAGATTACGAACATCCAAGAAATCCTTCCAGTTCTTGAGCAAGTGGTACAACAAGGGAAATCTCTATTGTTGATCGCTGAAGACGTTGAAGGTGAAGCACTTGCTACATTAGTAGTTAACAAGCTTCGCGGAACGTTTAATGCAGTAGCTGTAAAAGCTCCTGGATTCGGTGACCGTCGTAAAGCAATGCTAGAAGACATTGCAGTTCTAACTGGCGGTGAAGTGATCACAGAAGAGCTAGGTCTTGACCTTAAGACTGCGAACATCACGCAGCTTGGTACAGCTTCTAAAGTTGTGGTAACAAAAGAAAACACAACTATCGTAGAAGGTGCAGGAGATTCTTCTAAGATCGCAGCTCGTGTTAACCAAATCAAAGCGCAACTCGAAGAAACAACTTCTGAGTTCGATAAAGAAAAATTACAAGAGCGCTTAGCCAAATTAGCTGGTGGAGTAGCGGTAATCAAAGTTGGTGCAGCTACAGAAACTGAGCTTAAAGAGCGTAAACTTCGTATCGAAGACGCACTAAACTCTACGCGTGCAGCAGTTGAAGAGGGGATTGTATCCGGTGGTGGTACAGCTCTAGTTAACGTGCTAAAAGCAATCGCTCAAGTAGAAGCTACTGGAGATGAGTTAACAGGTGTGAAATTAGTACTTCGTGCACTAGAAGAGCCAGTTCGTCAAATCGCACACAACGCAGGTCTTGAAGGATCTGTAGTGGTTGAGCGTCTGAAGAACGAAGAAATCGGAATCGGCTTCAACGCAGCAGCTGGCGAGTGGGTAAACATGTTCGAATCCGGAATCGTTGACCCAACAAAAGTTACACGTTCAGCTCTACAAAACGCAGCATCCGTATCTGCAATGTTCCTAACAACAGAAGCAGTAATCGCGGATAAGCCAGAAGAAAACGCTGGCGGCGGAATGCCTGACATGTCCGGCATGGGCATGGGTGGAATGGGCGGCATGATGTAATAACGCCCACAAAATCCAAGTAATAGGATTTGTGAGTAATACAAAGAAGGTGGAATGCTAGCTAAACTAGCATTTTGCTGACATAAAGGAATTTTCGGGAGCTTCTCATAAGTAGATAAAACTTATGAGAAGTTTTTTTATTTTGCTTAGTCAAAAATCCAAATAAATGACATCATTGAAGTATTGAATGCATTGATGACAACAGATGTTCAGGTTGTATCGTGCAATATTCTACAGAAAAAGTGATCTTCAGCATTAGGTAGGAGACTGCACAGTTGTGACAGCAAGATTGTGCAAAGTAATTAACCGCAGATCCTTGATAAAGTAGAAGGTATGTTCACGAGAGGTAGATTGAGTGTTGCGAGTTATACGACAAAGCAACTATATAAAGAGTTTAATGATCCATTATCTAAAGACATTCTAAAGAAGATTATCGTTTCCAGTGAATATGAAGCAAAGAATTAACTAATCATGTACAATTATAATGATTTCGATCTTCCATTTAATAGAAATAAAACGGTTTCGAAATTCAATATGATTATTAACTCTAGTATCGGCAGATTTCTTATTTGGACAAGGGGAGACAAAAGCAAATATTGAAAATTATACAATTTCAGCAGGGGCTAGTGTATCTGCAGCGAAAACAGAGATAAAATTAAAACCTTTGAATTTTTTTGGATACGAATCTTTAGAAGATTTTTTTGAATTTATTATGATCCATATATTGGATTGTATGTTTTTTTAGGAAGCTTAGGAGTTGGCGGTTCTTTAGGTGCCGAAAATAGCTTGTATGCTGCACTTGGAATAGGGATAGGAGTAAAAATTGGGGTTGAAGAGGATAAAAAGTAAATAAAGATAAATTAGTTGGAGGATATAACATTGTTGCCTATAAATAAAAAAGATTTAAGAAAAGCTTTAAATTTCGGATTACTATTTTATGCTATTTTTGGAGCGGTGAGTGGAACCTTAATATTTGGTGCTGTCTTACTTGTTGATTCGCCTGCAAATGAATTACAAAGCGAAATAGGAACATTGAGTATTGTTGCGGTCTTTGTGTATGGATCATGTACAATTGCATTAATTATTCGTGCCATTCTTAAAAAAAGAGGGTGGATTTAAATGGCTGATATAATTAAAACGCTGTTGCCTATTGGGACAGTAGTCAAAGTAAAGATTTTAAAAAGTTGCTTATGATTTATGGAGGAAACCAAATATTAATCAAAACCAACAAGTTATTGATTACGTTGCTGTTCCCTATCCTGAGAGTAATATCTCAGAACAATTCAATGTTTCTTTAATATAAATCGGATTGAATACGTGATCTACTTTGGCTATGAATCACCGCAAGAAGCTGACATGCGTTGGGCTGGAAATAAAAAACTGAGAAGGAATCATGAAAATGAAAATATTACGAACTAAAAATAAAGGCAAACTAGTATTCATCTTTTTGCTTGTTTTACTTTTAATAGGGTGTACGAATGCGAAAGAAAATAGTTCCGAAAAAGAGAGGCTAGATAAATCCAAACCTTTACCTATTGGCACAGTTGTAAAGTTAAAGCAGATGAAGAAAAGTGTCATGATTTATGGTTACAATCAAATACAAGTAAGTACTGGAAAACAATATGATTACATAGCGGTCCCGTACCCGGAAGGTAATATTTCTCCCGATTATAATGTGTTTTTTAACCGTAACTTTATTGAGAAGGTAATGTACGAAGGCTATGATTCAGAAGAAGGAAAAAAGCTGCGTAAGAAGGTAGAAAGCAACATGAAAGACAATTAAGGAAATTCAGGAGTTATAGATAATATGACGGAATTTTAATCTTATCATCTACACACCAATTAAAGCTCAGCTTACTTTTTTACTAAGAAGGATACAACAGCATTTTGTCAAAATAATAAAGCTAGTAGTATTTCTACTTACTAGATTTGATACGGCAATGGAGGACAGTACAAAGTAAATGAAAATATCGGACTTAATGAATGTAATTGAACCCGCTCCCTTAGTACATATGTCTATGTCCAGTGATAAAAAATGGTTAGCACTTTGTGTAAATGGAGAGCCAGTAGATAAGAGGTCGAATGGTGTTTCGATGGCTGTTGCGGGAACATCACAATGGGTTTGTAATTTGAATACAGGTGAAGCATTTCCGATTGCTCCAGAGGCAAATAGTAGCTGGGCGGGAGTATGGTCTCCTGAAGGTAAGACACTTGCCTTTTTTGCGGATATTGGAGGAAAGGCCCGTTTATGGTTATGGGATTCTACAAACCATAGTCTTCATTTAGCTGCAGATTTAGTCGTCCGGCCATTCTTTGGCTTTGAAAAACCAATTTGGACAAAGGACGGCAAACAAATCATTGTAAAATCTATGCCTAATACACCTATAAATGAAAATGATTTTTACTCCAATTGGGAAAAGTCTAGTCCAAATACTAATATATCACAACGGGTTAAGGTATTTGATACAGGCAACTTGTCTGCTCAGAAAGTTACTGAAGATCTAGATAACTGGGCTGATCGTTATCGGGCAGAAATTAGTATGATTACTGTTGAAAATGGACTTGCTACAACACTTTGTAGTGGGTTAAGACCGGTGGGTATGAAATTATCAACAGATGGTGACTATCTAGCATTTACGCATTGTTTAGGTGAAGAGAATATTGATACTCAACAAAATATCTTTGAATTATGGACATGTCCACTCATTTCTAGTGATACTTCCGAGGTGAAATGTGTTCCTTCGAAAATACATATGATGTATGGTTTAAGTTTTAGTTGGGGAAACGACAATAAGTCTATTTACTACACTACAAATGGACCTTTGTCAGATGGAGGTTTATGGGTTGTAAACACATCCACTAATGTAAGTGAGCTATTATTTCAAGATAAAACAAATCACTTAGGGCATGATTTTGAATCACCTAAAGTACTACAGAATGAAGATGTAGTCATGATTGCAGGAGGGAAGCTGTGGTATTATAGTTCAACTTCTGAAATGCTCAATCCATTTCCTTTTCCAGAGGAACGCAGTATTGTTGCAGGGTTTCCAATTACTAAGGATAACCGAATGGTGGTTCAGACTCATGAACCTATAGAAGGACGAGATGGATTTTGGAACATTAATTGTGTAACAGGAGAAGCCAATCCTATACTTGAAGAACCAAAAGGGCACCTTCCATGGTTTGAAGGTGGAGCTGCTTATTGTGACCATATGAATGAAACAATAGCTTATCTATTTCAGGATGTTGATCTTCCACCAACAATAAGGGTATTTGATGTTGCTTCTAAAAGTGGTACTACTATAACGTTGTCAAAATTAAAGACAGACACGTTTGGTACTTCGGAAATCATTCGTTGGAAGGGTGAGCATCAAGAGTTGAGGGGAGCATTACTACTGCCCAAAAATAGTAAGGGGCGAGTTCCTGCAATCATTAGAGTTTACCCAGGGTCTATGCAATCCACTAATGTTCGATTATTTGGCATGAGTCCATCCGTATGTGATAATCACCAAATATTTGCTTCATACGGGTATGCCGTATTTTTACCTGACTTACCTATGAAAAGAACACATGAACCAGCAGAAGAAATTACGAAAACGATCGCTGATGCTTATGAGGCTCTAATTAAACATCCAAACATAGATTCAGAGAGAATTGGAATCCTAGGACACTCCTTTGGTGGTTATTCAACATTGGTGGCTATAACAAAATTACCACATTTTAAAGCAGCTATTGTATCGTCAGGAATAGGAAATCTAATCAGCTATTACACACAGTTTGATATTAACTCGAACTTAAATTATGGAAGTATTGAAGACGGACAATTTAACATAGGTGCTACATTATGGGAAGAGCGAGAGCGGTATGTAAGAAATTCTCCATTGTTTGAGTTTCACAAAATACAGACACCTGTACTAATCACGCAAGGAACAAGAGACCATTTATGTTATGCAGAAGCTGGACCAATATTTTCTTCATTAAATCGATTAAATAAAACGGCTCAGTTGGTATTATATGATGATGAAGACCATTACCAAGGAACGTGGCGGCGAGAAAACCTTGAGGATTATTATGAGCGCGTTCTGAAGTGGTTGGATAAGTACTTATAATTGAATTTAAAAACATTTACACAATGGAAGTCATCCTCAACGAGAAGGCTTCCATTATGTATTTTGTAGTTAACTATTTCTCAACCTTCTCCCCAAAAGCCTCCGGAATCATCGTAAACCCTTCAATCACCGTATCTTCCTCAACTTCAATCATGAGGTAACGTTTACCGCTAAGCTGTACTTGCTTCACATATCTTAAATCTTGGGGACTAATCGAAATTTTAGCTACCTTTGTGTCGATCTTAATAGATTTTGAGTTGTATTTCGGTACAACACTGCTTGCCTTAATCTCATACTTGTCATCATCAATGACTTTTTGGAAAGCGGACTCTACCTTTTCCACATTGATATCTACAACACCGCTCGCTTTCAGTACGCGCTCAACGTCCTTGGAGTCTAGTCGTGGATGCTCTTCCTCTTCGTTCTCTTCGATCATTCGGTTAATTTCTTCATACACATTGGAGAGGGTAGACGTGTTCAACTGATCTTGTGTTACGTCTTTGATAATTTCTTCAAATACAATCTTATCGTCTTTTGCTGTCATAATTTCTTCGCCATTTAAAACGTCCACGATGAATTCATAATCAGGCTCATGGACTTTGCCTGCTGAGTACAGGATGTGGTTCACATCTGCTGCATTATCACTGAAACACGGGAAGAGAAATCCTCCAATCGGTGCGTTCAGGTTGATGATTGGATCGACCACAAAATTATACTTGAACTCTTTTTCCACATAATCAAAGAGCAGTTCTTTTTTCGGCTCTTGCGTATTGTTTATGCTGCACAAAATGAAGGGGAAGGAGTAGACAGCATCACGTTCACTAATCTCAGCCTCATCATTTTTGCGCTTCGTCGGCTTATAGTATTCTCCCTTAATAAAAGTGATCACGATATCCTTTTCGTACTGACGGTTTAGGAGCATTTTCCCTACCATTTGTAGCATGCGCTCTTTCCAGTCCTCTGTATCGCTTGCGAGTAATCCCTGATGCAGAATAAGCTGGCTATTGTTTTCAGCATTTCTATTAAACTTTAATTCAAAAAGTTTCTCATCGAGATTTCCGCCAAGCAATTTTTTAAAGTTATTAAAGAAGAGCTCTTGTTGTTCAGTATCTAGCATCTCAAAAGGCTGACTCACGTGATGGTAGATCTCGCTTGATTCTTTCGTAATATACACATTAAAGATGCTCGAGATCTTCAGTAGATCGTTCTCTTTTTTGAACTGTTTTCGTATTTGAGCGATATCTTTTTTGTTCATGCTTCTATACACTCCTAAGTTGTTGCGATTTTAAGTCGACACTCTCTATATGTCTAACAGGGAAGTATTCTTTATTTTAACATTCAGAAGGAGTGAAGTGTGATGGTGAATATGAAACTTGAACTTTAAAATAGCAGACACTATGAGGGCGTCTGCAGTCTAAGAAAATATATATTTTAATTATTAATTATATGCACAAAAACAAATACGATTGGTATTAATAGAAGAGTAATAATGATTGTATTCTTGTGAATTTTTTTTTCCATAGTCTCTCTTATTTTCCCAAGAATCAAAAGAATTGCACAAACGAACATGCACCCTACTAAGAAATATGATAGTGAATCTTGGTCAAGAATATAATTACCGTTTGGTAGCTTTGTTGCTGAAGTAGAAAATAGTAGTAGACTTAAAATAACAATTCCAAACATTGGACCCCCAAAAAACCAATCAATTTGTTTTTTCTTCATTCTTACTCCTTAAAAAAGTATTTTGTATTAATAACTCAAAAAAACCCCATATTGTAAGCCAATACGATACAGGGTTCTTTTGAATTACAGTATTCTCTTCTTAATACGTGCTACAAGTGGAACCACGACAAGTCCAGCAAATCCAACTTGCAGAATGTTTCCTGGGATGGATCCAAACGGTACGATCCAGTTGCTGTAAAGCACAACTTCAGCAAAATAATAACCTACCACTTTAATCAGCATTGCTACGACAACTGCCATTGAGTAGACAAGTACTCGTTTGCCTGGTACTTTTTCCGCTATAACGCCCGCTACATAGCCCATTGCACCAACGATGATAAATGTGAAAGGAGCCCAAATGGTGTAACCGGATAGAAGGTCAAATAAGCCCATCCCGAAAGCACCTGCAATAGCACCAGTTCTTCTACCGAAAACAAAAGCCGCTACGAATAGAGGAATGTTACCTAAATGGATAAGACCACCGTTTCCTGCGATCGGAAGCTTGATGTTGATGAACATTGTTGCAACAAGAGTCAGTGCCACGAATAGTGCGCTGATGACTAACATTCTTGTTTTAGTAGATTGTATCGATGAATAAGTAGTATTCATTACATAACCTCTCTCATAAAAAATAAATGTAAAAATAATTGCACTTTTTCATTATATATGTCCTTATTCTTTTAGAAAACAGCTATTTTCTGGGTAGGGTGAAGAAATAGAAAAATAAACTAGTGGAATGAGCGAGTTTCTCAAAAGGAAAGAAGGGGAGATCGATACATTTGCCGAAATCTATTTAGTAGAGCATAGACGTATTGGTACAGTTCATTGCGAATGCCTATAGTAGAAGAATTTAACGATATGTATCGCATGGCGATATAAGGAATAGATGAAGAGAAATGAAGGTGGCCCGATATGCGACGTGATATACAACCGAATGAACGAGCTTTCTCCTCCAAGGAAGTTGCAGAAGAAGTAGGAATCGCAACACCTACTGTTCGAAAGTATGGACAAATTTTAGAACGAAACGGATACGAGTTTTTAAAGGATGGAGATCGACGTATTTTCGTTCAATCTGACATTGAATCGCTCATAGCGCTACGCGATACAGACAAACCTTTAGACGATACAGCTAAAGATATTGTGCTTCAACAAAAAGAAAGACTGAAAGAAACAGTTCAAACGGACGTAGCGCTACCCGATACATATGAGAACCTTCCACAAGACCCGAACCAATTACGAGAAGTCTTAATGATGCTAGCAAATGAATTAGCAGCGACACGCGAGATGAATGCTCAGCTGACAAACGATATGTCTGAGCTTAAAGTAACCGTATCGAGGCTTCAGCAAGATCACCACGCCATCAGTGCTAATGTAGGAAACGCAGCTCAGAAAACGAACGCTAAGATTGAGAAGTTGACCAATCAGCAGAAGGAACAATACGAGGCCTTGCTAGAACAGGAGAAAGAGAAAAGTGAACTTCTTCAGCAGGAAATTCAAAAGTTAAGAGAAGAACAGGTCAAGGAATGGCGTCTGCAGAATGATTTTAATAGACGATTAGAAATTGTTGTTCAAAGCAGGCCGAAAAGCAAATGGGAAGCGATCCTGTCTTTGTTCAAAAAATAAGTTGTGTGTATCGGGGGGCGATACGGTCAACCGTTAACAAGCTCTTTTTCACATAGCTATATCGTGACCCGATATGGATTTTTTATCGATACACGAAACAATCCTCAACATTAAATCGTCATATTTCTACAATTTCCCGAGAAATATCTACAAAAACAGCATACTTATTAAGCTTGGAAAATTAGAGTCAAAGAATTCAAAACAAGACTAGTGTGAGCGAGTACGGTGCACTTTATAGGGTGCATCTTTTTTTATTTATTTTCCTGTATCGAATCTTCTCTTTTTTTGTAAAAAAAACAAGGAATATCGTCTGTACGATGAGAATATTTAAAGGAAAGGGAAATTAAATAATGTAGAGACAGAAATGTTAGAGGGGAGTCTATCATGAACGCTAGAAATGAAAAGACATTTGAATATCATCCTCAGCTTAGAGAGGTTATCGCAAACGTAGAAAAAGTTATGGTAGGTAAGAAAAAGGTTACAGAGTTAACGCTTGTTTCGTTATTAGCGGGGGGACATGTTTTACTTGAAGACGTACCAGGAGTAGGGAAGACAATGATGGTGCGATCCATCGCTAAATCTCTGGGCCTAACCTTTAACCGTATACAGTTCACACCTGATTTATTGCCGTCTGATATGACGGGGGTATCGATATATAACCAAAAAGATATGAGTTTTGAATTTAGACCAGGTCCTCTCGTTGGAAACATCATTCTCGCTGATGAGATCAACCGTACATCACCGAAGACACAATCTGCACTTCTTGAATCGATGGAAGAAATGAGCATGACGGTTGATGGACAGACTCACATATTGCCCGATCCATTCTTAGTTATGGCCACACAAAATCCGATCGAATACGAAGGAACTTATCCGCTTCCAGAAGCACAGCTTGACCGCTTTTTAATGAAGCTGACGATGGGATATCCGACTCCCGAGGAAGAGTTTAACGTATTGAACGTAATCGGAAACGAACACCCGATCCACCTCCTTAAACCAGCCATCTCACCTGAAGAGATCTCAGAACTGAAAACAGCCGTAAAGAACATCTTTGTATCGGATTCAATCAAGCGATATATCGTCGACCTGATCAACCGTACACGTAATCATAAGTCCATTGCGCTAGGCGTCAGTCCGCGTGGGTCGCTCGCGTTATTAAAAGCAGCACAGGCTTTTGCCCTTCTGATGAACCGTGATTTTGTAATCCCTGATGATGTGAAATACTTGGCACCTTATGTTCTTGTTCATCGTGTGCTATTAAAACCTGAAGCTCGTTTTGAGGGAATCTCAGCTGAAGAAGTAGTCAATGAGCTTTTGGCACGTGTGCCTGCACCTATTCATAAGGAACAGCATGCATAATGAAGGCGTTTCTTCATAAATTTCGGGAGCGGTATAAAACACCGATCGGGTTTTCAGGGATCATCTTTTTACTTCTTGTTACGTTCTCTTTTGCGATGTTTCAAGGAGGATTCGTAAGCTGGTTTTTGTTTTACAGTGTACTTCCCCTCGTGCTTTATTCCATTACGATGGCTTTCTATCCGATTCAGAGGTTGAAAGTGGAACGTTATATTTCAAAAAACAAGCTGATGGCAGGCGAAGAAGTAGAAGTAACGATCGTCGTCAAACGACGAAGCAACTTCCCGCTCTTTTACGTTGTGTTAGAGGACTTGCTTCCAGAGGTACTGCTACGTGAAACGCGATATGAGGGCAATACGCATCAGATCCAGTCTCGTATCCTGTTGTTTCCGTTGTTCCGAAAGCATCTGGAATATTCGTATACGATTAATCCTGCACCGCGCGGGTTGTTTAAATTTGATCAGATTCAAATCAGTACAGGCGACATCTTTGGGTTTGTCTTAAAAAGCACGAGTGTCTCTCTTCAAGATCAGATCTTTGTGTACCCGCATTATCAAGATATTGAGCGGTGGGAAGCAGGAAAGATGCTGCAATCCGGTATGAAAAAGGTCGGAAAGCGTTCTTTCACAGACTACACATCAACGGTCAGTGTGCGTGACTATGTGGCTGGTGACCGAATGAACTGGCTGCACTGGAAAGCGAGTGCGAGGTCGAACAAGCTATTAACCAAAGTGTTTGAACAGCAGCGTAACGATGACTTTGTGATCGTGCTCGATCATTGTGAAAAGAGCTACGGCACGCATGATTGGTTGTTTGAACGCGGCGTTTCACTTGCGGCCTCCATCGTTCACTATGCGATCTCAAAGGGTGGTTCGATCGGCTATCATCCGTTATCCGGAAAAGAAATCCCGATGAATATTGGGGTTGAACAAGAGTGGCGGATTCTTCACGAACTAGCAAAAGTAAAGTCAGACGTGAAGCTGCCTTTTGAAGAACGGTTGAAGCAGGAATACATGGCAGGCTATATGGAAGGCAAGACGGCGCTTATTATTTCGCCGAATCTTTCTGAATACACGATGAAAACGCTCGAGCTTATCGCATCTAGACAGCAAACGAACGTGATTTTCTTTTATTTAGCGCTTGATTCTAAACTTAAGAGTCAAGAACTTACGTATATCTCTCGAATCAGACAATTTGGTGTGCCTGTAACACCGATCATTGGCTCTGACTTTAACGAATCGCTGAAGGCAGGTGGCACGTATGCCTCAATCTAATCAGCAACAAGCGTCAACGCTACACGTCTTAGTTCTGTACGGCTTAGGTTTTCTTCTTTTATGGGAGTGGTTAAGACCGCTTAAAGAGCTTACGACGACGAACGATATCCAAATTTTCGTGATGTACACATTCTTTTTGTTTATTGTTACGTATTTTCAGCTTCCGTTCTGGATCTCTTTTCCTGTGAAATTGGGAGCGATGTTATATGCGCTTCACTCGCTTTACTTTTTTGATGTTTTCTTATCGTTTAAATGGGTTCCATTCTTGATTGAAGACATTCAATACAATCTTGGTCTGTTTTCAAACCAAAACTGGGACGAGATGACATCACTCTCTCGAAGTCTGTTGTTCTTTATATTACTCTGGCTCGTCAGTTATTTGATGCATTATTGGCTCGTCCAGACACGAAGAATCTTTCTGTTTTTCTTGATCACCGTCATCTATATTTCAATACTCGATACGTTTACAGTGTATGATGGGAAGTTCGCGATCATCCGTACCGTTTTCATCGGATTAATCTTGGTCGGTATCTTACGGATGATGAAGATTATTGAAACGCAAGGCTTCTCGCTTTTAAAAGGAAAGTTCCCTGTGCTGTGGGTGGCACCACTTTCTGGTGTCATCGCGTTGTCATCAGCTCTAGGTTATGTGGCGCCAAAAGCATCTCCGATCTGGCCTGATCCTGTTCCTTTTATTCAGAACATGTCAGGAAAAGATGGAGAAGAAGGACTAGGAAAAGGCGCTGGTATCGCGAAGATTGGTTATGGGGAAAACGACAGCCAGCTTGGCGGTCCATTCGAGTTCGACTATACGCCAATCTTTACGGCCTATGATAACGGCAGGCATTATTGGCGGATAGAAACGAAAGAATTCTACACCGGTAAAGGGTGGGAGAATGTAACTCCGACTCAGGCAATCGCTTTAGAAGCAAATAATCCTTCAGTGGATACCGATTACACGAGAATCTGGGTAGATGGATTAGAAATGAAAGACCATAAAGCACGCATTGAAGCGGAAAAAAGAAAAGAATACTCATTTTTAATGATTCCAGGAAAACTGACCAACATTCAAGCCGATCCGGATATCAGTTATCAGTTAGATGGTGTTAACGGCAAAATTTCTACCTTTCAAGATGGAAGAGAAGAGAAACTTTCTGAGTATGAGATGAACTACCAGTTGCCTGTTATCAAAGAAGAGCAGCTAAAAGCTTCAACCAATCAATATCCTGAAGCAATAAGTGAAAATTACCTGCAGCTTCCTACTACTTTACCGGAAAGAGTAAAAAATTTAGCGCGAAACGTTACAGCAAACCAACCAACGATCTACGATAAAGTCAAAACGGTCGAAGGCTATTTTGCAAAGAACGCATACGGCTATAATACGATTGAAGTTGCGGTTCCAAAGGGTGATGAAGATTACGTCGATCAGTTTTTGTTTGAAACGAAAAAAGGGTATTGCGATAACTTTTCAACGTCGATGGTTGTAATGCTGCGCTCTGTTGGCATACCTGCGCGCTGGGTAAAAGGTTTCACACCAGGAACTTTTGAGGCGCTTGGTGATGATGGTCTTCGTGAATATACCGTTACAAACGCAAATGCCCACTCATGGGTAGAAGTGTATTTTTCAGGAATTGGATGGGTTCCATTCGAGCCGACGCGTGGATTCGATAATCCATTCCAGCCTGAAGACGAAGAAAAGGATTCAACACCAGCTGCACCTGTACCGTCACAGCCGGACAAGCCCGAAAAAGACGTAACCAAGGACGAAAACACTTCATCAGGAGAAAAAACAGGTTCAAGTTCAATCCTGAAATCTGTTGGAACGCTAGCTGTAATTCTGTTAATCAGCCTTGTTGTGATTGCTGGGCTCGCTTATCTGTTCCGTAGAAAATGGCTTCGTCAGTACACGATCTGGCGCTACAAACACAAAAAAGGCGCTGATAGCTTTGAAGAAGCGTTCGAACGCTTGATGTGGCTATTAAAGGTATATGGCATAAAAAGAAGACCTGCTTTTACGTTGAGAGAATACGCTTTGTATGTTGACAGAGAGCTCGATTCGAAGGACATGAGAATACTCGCGAAAGCCTATGAAGGCGTTCAATTCAGTCCGAAAAAGCAGTCAGATCTATGGAATGATTTTCATAAAGAATTGTGGGAAAATTTAATTAAAAGAATCCGCCCTTGACCGCTATAACAGGCATTGTTAGAATGTCTTTAAGATTATAGTGTCAGATATTATTCTCCTTCGTATATCCTCGATAATAAGGTTCGAGAGTCTCTACCGGGTTGCCGAAAATGACCTGACTATGAAGGCAGGATTCTTTATAGCTACATTTTAAGGAATTCTGCCTTTGTTTTTGTATGTGGAAAACAAGGGTAGAATTCTTTTGTTTTATAAAGAAAGTGTAAAGATAGACAAGCTGACGGATACTATAGCTGATAATAATAGATGGGGTGAAGTACATGAGCGTAACGAATGATTTGCACGTAATGAGTGAAATGATCGTTGTGTTAGATTTCGGTGGACAATATAATCAGTTGATTGCACGTCGTATCCGTGACTTAGGAGTATACAGTGAATTACATCCGCACACGACAACGGCGGAAGATATAAAGAAAATGAATCCAAAAGGAATCATCTTCTCTGGTGGACCTAACTCTGTTTATGCAGAAGGAGCACCAGCTTGTGATCCAGCCATTTTTGATCTGGATATCCCAGTGCTCGGTATCTGCTATGGTATGCAGTTGATGAGCTACCACTTCGGCGGTAAAGTAGAACGAGCGAGCCACCGTGAGTATGGTAAAGCAGAAATCACAGTAACGAACATGAACAAGCTTTATGAGAATCTTCCAGAACAACAAGTGGTATGGATGAGCCATAGCGACTTAGTTGTTGCGCCACCAGAAGGTTTCGTAACGGACGCTACAAGTCTTTCTTGTCCTGTAGCGGCAATGAGTGATGTATCTCGTAAACTTTACGGCGTACAATTCCACCCAGAAGTTCGTCATTCAGAGTATGGTATCGAGTTTCTTGATAACTTCGTAAAATCTGTTTGTGAATGTGAAGGCAACTGGACGATGGAAAACTGGATTGAAGACGAAATTCAAAAGATCCGTGACGTTGTTGGCGACAAAAAAGTGATCTGCGCGATGTCAGGTGGCGTTGACTCATCTGTTGTTGCCGTACTTGTTCATAAAGCGATCGGTGACCAATTAACATGTATCTTCGTTGATCACGGACTTCTTCGTAAAGATGAAGCTGATCAAGTAATGAAGACGTTCAGCGAAGGATTCAACATCAACATCATCAAAGTCGATGCGAAAGATCGTTTCTTAAGCAAGCTTGAAGGTGTTTCTGATCCTGAGAAGAAGCGTAAGATCATCGGTAACGAGTTCATCTACGTATTTGATGAAGAAGCTTCAAACCTACAAGGCATCGAATTCCTTGCACAAGGTACGCTTTACACAGATATCGTAGAGAGCGGTACAGCAACTGCACAAACGATCAAGTCTCACCATAACGTTGGCGGACTTCCTGAAGACATGCAGTTCAAATTGATCGAGCCTCTTAACACACTCTTTAAAGATGAAGTGCGTAAAGTGGGTACAGAGCTTGGCATTCCTGAGCACATCGTATGGCGTCAGCCGTTCCCAGGACCAGGTCTAGGAATCCGTGTACTTGGTGCGATTACAGAAGAAAAACTAGAGATCGTTCGTGAGTCTGATTTCATCCTTCGTGAAGAAATCGCAAAAGCAGGCTTAGAGCGTGAAGTATGGCAATATTTCACTGTCCTACCTGACATCCGTAGTGTTGGTGTAATGGGTGACGCTCGTACGTACGATTACACGATCGGTATTCGTGCCGTAACGTCGATCGACGGAATGACTTCTGACTGGGCACGTATCCCTTGGGATGTTCTAGAAAAGATCTCTACTCGTATCGTAAACGAAGTCGATCACATCAACCGCGTGGTATACGATATTACGTCTAAGCCACCAGCAACTATCGAGTGGGAATAGGGTTGAAAGCGAAAACACGAACGATTATCGTAAAATAACATAAAATCATTCGTAAAAACGCTTGACGTACGACAAAGTTCGACCTATACTCAAGTAGTAATTAAAAATTAAATGTATTTCCTACGTATAAATTCGGGGATATGGCCCGAAAGTTTCTACCAGACTGCCGTAAATGGTCTGACTACGAAGGATTTTTGAAACATGGCTCACATGCTCTCTTTGCATAGGCCACGTTTCATTAACTCTTACGTATTCAGACCCAAGGGCTCGTCCCTTGGGTCTTTTTGTTTGAACAAAGCTGCTTTTGAAAGTAGTTGATTTCCGCTCCAGGTGCTTCGCTTTCCGCGGGGCGGGCGGTGAGCCCCTTGCCGCTTTGCGCCTTTAAGGGTCTCACCTGTCCCACTCGTCCCGCAGGAGTCTCGCACCTTGCGCTCCAATCAACTACAATGATGCAAAGTTCAAACCCCATAAGTCAGTAAAATAAGCTTTTTCGATTTTATACGTAGACAGGGTATAGGGGGATATATAGATGGAAAAGTACTTTGGTTTCAAGGAGTTCAACACTTCTTACAAGAAAGAGGCAACAGCAGGATTAACAACGTTCCTTGCGATGGCTTACATTTTATTCGTTAACCCTTCCGTTCTAGGCGATGCTGGCATGGATAAAGGTGCCGTGTTCACAGCAACTGCACTTGCAGCGGCCCTTGGAACACTTTTCATGGGGATCGTAGCGAAGTATCCGATCGCACTTGCTCCAGGTATGGGACTTAACGCTTTCTTCGCTTACTCAGTAGTCTTGGTCATGGATATCCCGTGGCAAACAGCTCTTGCTGGCGTATTGATGTCTGGAATTATCTTTATTTTTATTACATTATTTAAAATTCGTGAAACCATCATAAACGCAATACCGGAAGATTTGAAGTTTGCTGCAGCGTCCGGTATCGGGCTGTTCATCGCATTTATCGGACTGAAGAACGCAGGAATCGTCGCTCCAAGCGAAGCTACACTTGTTTCTCTTGGTGACTTAACACAAGGTCCAACACTTCTCGCAATCTTTGGTTTCATCATTACAATTTTAATGATGATCCGAAACGTTCGTGGAGGAATCTTCTACGGAATGGTAATCACAGCTGTAGTTGGTATCTTTGCTGGTTTGATCAATAAGCCAGATCAAATCGTAGGAGCGATTCCAAGTCTTGCGCCAACATTCGGACAAGCGTTCTCTCACTTTGATCAAATTTTTACGATCGACATGATGATCGTTGTTCTAACGTTCTTTATCGTTGATTTCTTTGATACAGCAGGAACATTGATGGCAGTTGCATCACAAGCAGGAATCATGAAAGACAACAAGCTGCCTCGCGCAGGTAAAGCGTTGCTAGCCGATTCATCAGCAATCGCAGTTGGTGCGATCCTTGGAACATCTTCAACAACAGCTTACATCGAATCAGCTTCAGGTGTAGCAGCAGGTGGACGTACAGGATTCACGTCTGTGGTAACGGGTGGATTATTCTTATTAGCTCTTTTCTTCTCGCCATTATTAGTTGTCGTAACACCATCTGTTACTGCACCAGCACTTATCATCGTAGGTGTACTGATGGTATCCGTATTAAGCAAAATCAAGTGGGACCGTTTAGAAATCGCAGTACCAGCATTCTTAACATTGATTGCAATGCCGCTCACATACAGCATCGCAACAGGTATCGCACTAGGATTCGTTATGTATCCACTAACAATGACAGTAAAAGGACGTGTAAAAGAAGTTCACCCAATCATGTGGGTTCTCTTCATCGTCTTCATCAGCTATTTTGTATTCTTAGTCGAATAGTGAAAAATTATCGTAGGAATGTCCGTTTTCGGGCATTCCTTTTTTGTATGTGCAGGAAAACAAATAAAAAAGATAGCCGATAACTTTAAGGAAGAGAGATGCAAAAAATAAGTTTCTTCATTATAATAGTGTGCAGGATGAAGATTAAGGGAGAAGTGGGAAATGGAAGTAATGTGGAGCGTTTGGTTTTTTGTAGTAGGAGCCGTCTTAGCCTCGTTCGGTGGAGTAATCGGCTATCGTCTGCCAAAGGGAATGAAGGTAATAGGTGTAGAACGCTCACAATGTGACCATTGCGAAAGGCAGCTAAAATGGTACGAGCTGTTTCCCATCGTTTCGTATCTCACCGCCGGCGCAAAGTGTAAAACATGTAAGAAGCGGATTCCCCTTTTATATACGATGGTGGAACTCGCAACAGGAGTTCTTTATAGTTTTTCATACATAAAATACGGCTTTTCTATTGAATTGTTGTTAGCCTGTTCACTCGTTTTATTATGCGCCATCATTACTGTTTCTGATTTGTTGTACTTTATTATCTCAGACAAAGTGCTGATCGTATTTTTCGTGTGGTTCCTAGCGTTACAGGCGATCTTTGAGCCTAGAGGCTGGGTAGACGCTGCCGTCGGAAGTTTGCTCGGATTTTTATTTTTATTGTTGTTAGCCGTTCTCTCTAAAGGCGGAATCGGCGGTGGAGATATTAAACTGATGGGCGTATTAGGGCTCATACTCGGTTTTCAAGGAGCATATCTAACACTTATGGTCGCATCCATCGTAGGCGTTTTAGTCGCAATCGTAGGGGTAGTGACGAAGAAATATAACCGTAAGACCGCGATCCCGTTCGGACCGTATTTAGCAGTAGGAGCGTTAGTGACATTTTATTATAGTGAAGAGTTGTTGGGGTTGATCTTTTGACCTCAACTTTTTTATGTCGAAACTTTGATTTGGATTGAGCGTAAGTAGGGTATGAAAAATAGAGTAGTATGAAGGTTATAGAGGATTACGAATACATTTAGAAGAGGATTATGTTAGGAGGTTTTGTTGGAAATGTGGGTTAATTATTTTTACGAATATACTAGCGTTCATCTTAGCATTAATATTTGGAATAGGTTATTACAAAAAGAAAAAGAAAGAAAAAGTTAGTCAAATTCGAGCTGAACTCTGGGGAACAGCGGTCTTTATAGGAGTTATGGTTTTTTTTAATGGGATAATTCTGTACGTGAACTATTCAGATGAGCAAAGAGTAGAAGCTGCATATACAGAAATGGAAAAAAACAATGAAGAAAGAGGAAATGAAGAAGAATCTTTTGCTAACCTGGAATTATCACTTAAAACTGATAAAAATAAGGGCCAAGATACTCATTATATTTATGTAGCTAATTTTAATAAAAAGGTATCATTTCATGGAAAGGTCTATATAAAAACCATCATCAATAATAAAATAGTTGACGGGGAATACACAACAAAAAAAATCACTATAAAACCAGGGGAAAAGAAACAAATAGATCATTTTGATGGGAGAAGGTTGTACGATTCATATTCCTGGGAGTGGAAAGGTGAACTTAATTAATTTGAAGTTATAAAAAGGTGAGGACGAAAATGGATAATGACTATTTGAGTGGTGTGATCTGGTTTAACATAGGAGCTTTTTCATTTGGACTTATTCTAGCCATTAGCTCGTTCGTTCACTATAAAAAGTTAGGTAGAACGAGAACAGGTGTTTATTGGGCGATTGGTTGTATTGCGACATGCCTGCTAGTGATGAATGGAATTATAAAGGTTTCAGATGTAATGGATGAACATATGAAGAAAGAGGCCTTTGAATTACTTAATGAAAGATACGAAGACCGTGGAGACCCGAATAACGAGTCTTATGATAACTTGGAGGTTGTTGTAACTCCAGATAAACTCAGGAGTTCTACTTCATATAATATTTATGTAGCAAATTTTAACAAACAGTATTCATACAAGGGCAAAATTAAAATTACAATTAGGAACAAGAAAGACAAAAAGGTTTTTACCCATGTTACCGAATCAATTACTATAAAACCGGGTGAAAAAAAGGAAATTGAAAATGCGCTTTATGATACTTGGCACCCAAACTACTCGTGGAAATGGTTGGGCGAGCTAAAGAAATAATAATATAAATGGAGGTTAGTGTTTTGAGAATAGAGTTTTTAATTATGAGTGGAATTGGTGTGTTTTTTGGTATTTTTGCAGCATATTTTGCGTACTTAAAGAAAAGTCCTGAAAGCAAGAAAGCGGGTTGGATGTGGGCTATTGGGTCTTTTCTGTTTTGTGTAATATTCTTTAATGTCATTATGACTTTTGTAGACATATCAAACGATAATAGAAAAGAAGAAGCTTTTGAAGTATTGGATAAACAATATAAAGAACAAGGGGATAAAGAGAATGAATCCCTAAATAACGTAAGACTGTCTATAAAAACTGATTCACAAACAAAGTCGATTTCCCATTATATTTACGTAGGTAACTATAACAATAAACGAACGTATAAGGGAAAAGTACATGTGGAATTGGTTAAGGATAATGAAGTTGTAGAAGAATACACCACTAAATCAATAACTATAAAGCCAGGCGAAAAACAAGAAGTAACATTCTTTAAAGGACCTCGAAGTTATGATTCTTACCGTTGGGAATGGGAAGGGACGTTGCGTTAATCTGTTTAACAACCATCTATCTTAAGATAGATGGTTGTTTTTTTAAATTGATTCTATTTTCCTATGTGTTTTCTAAAAACCACTATAGGTCTAATTCACCTAAATTGTGGTTACAAAGCACTTTAGGGTTTAATTCAGTGAGTTTTGAGGTATTAAGTTTTTAGTAAAGATGGGTTAAATTGTAATTTATGTATGATTATATTCCTAAAATAATACTTTGTAGAAATTGTCGAAAGGAGTCGAAGTTTATTTCCCGTTAGTAAGAAGGTATTAAAAATGAGATAAAACCTTTGTATACCAAGGTTTTTTGGAGGTTGACGCTGTTGGGAAATATGTGATAGTTTTGGCATAGCCATTTATCAGGATATGACATTTGTATTATAAAATAGTAATTCGTCGAGAGAGAGGTAAATTTTTAAATGTTGGAGTCGAAACGAAGAGCCATTATCTTTATTAGTCTTTCTTTGTTATTAGCCTTACTAGCTGGAGTAATATTTCTACAAAAAGTTAAAGCACTCAACAATCAATTAGGTGACACAACATCAGTATATGTTGCTAGCGCGGAGATTCCATCAAGAGCCTTAATTAAACCTGATCAGGTTAAGGCTATTGAAATCCCTAATAAATATGTAACCGATTCACACATCACAAACAAGAAAAATTTAATTAATAAGGTTTCAGTCGTTCCATTAACTCCGGATGACATCATTATGAAAAACATGTTGAAGGATGTTTCAACATTACAAAATCAAAATAATAGACTTATATCTATGATAGCTTCTGAAAAAGTCAGGTTTGATCAAGAGCTAAATGATTTGGACCGAGTTGACATTATCGTTTCTCAAAAAGTTGATGGTCAGCCAAAAACAGAATTATTTATGAGCGATGTACCAGTAGCCATGGTTGCTAGAGGTGAAAATAAATCGTTTAAAGGAGTTGCGTTAGAGGTTCCTATAGAAGACGCTCCTAAATTAATCCATGTGCAAAACTACGCAGATAGTGTAAGGATTTTAAAAGCAAATGTTGGGCAAGGAGAAAAGAAGAAACCACAGGAAAATGATCAGAAAAAAGAAACTGAAGAAAAACCTGCAAGTACACCACCTGCTCAACCAACAAAACCAGCAGCCAAACCAGCAGAAAAGCCACCTGCTCAACCAGCACCACAACCTAGTAAAAAAGAATAATACAAGGATTTATCGGTGGAGGACATTATGAGTAAACCAAAATCTTTAGTCGTTATAACAGAAGATACCTTATTAAAAAAACAAATATTAGAAGGTTTAAAAGATTATCAAAATGTTGAAGTCGTAGAACCGTTTGATGCAGCAAAAGAAATTGACAGGTTAGATCCTGATATTGCAATTGTTGCTAGATCTAATTCTGAACAGGGTGTAGAACTAGTTCAGAGTCTTCATGCTATTAATTCTTCGTTAAGTATTTTGTTTGTGTCAGATGCTCCAGACTTTATGTTGTTACGTGAAGTAATTAGAGTAGGAGCTATTGATTTCTTTGTTTTACCAGATGAACTGGAGTTATTTAAGGAATCCATTAAAAAGACAGAACGATTTATTGAGAATAATCGCAAAAGACAAGATGGTGTACAACAAAGTTTTAAAAAAGGAAGAGGTCAGGTTATCTCTTTCTATAGCGGTAAAGGTGGTAGTGGTACAACCTTCTTATCGACAGGTTACAGCCAAACTTTAAAGTTAGATTCTACTGCTCAAGTCCTATTTATTGATTTAAATCTCCAATTTGGTGGAGCTGAAGCTTTTTTGGGATTAGATGGAAATCGAACGATTGTTGATTTAAAGCCGGTAATTGAAGAGTTGAATGAAAGTCATATAAAAAATGTTACACAAAAAGAAACACATTCTAACCTAGAAGTGCTTATGAGTCCTAGGGATGCAGAATCTGCTGAGATTATAAACGAAGAATTTATTTCTAGGTTAATTCGAACATGCAGGCTTTCTTATGATTACGTCATTATTGATTTGCCAGCTTATATGAATGAAGTGAGTTTAACTGCTTTAGAAGAATCAGATCTAATCTACTATGTAATGAATTTAGATACACCTTCTTTAAGAGTATTTAAAAGCGCGGAAGAGTTATTTAATCGGTTAAGCGTTAATACAGAAAACAGACTTGAGCTTGTTTTTAACCAAGTTGGAAGAGATAACGAATTAAGTGTCTCTGATTTCAAACAGCTTATTGAAAAGCCTGTGGCTGCTGAAATCTCGAGAGATTTTAAAGGAATTCAATCTTTGATCAATAACAGTACGCCGATTAGAAAACAACCAAATGAAAAGAAAATTACGAGTGCTGCAAAAGATTTGAAAAAGTGGGTTGCCAACACTTTGAATTAATAAAGGAGGTTTAATTAATGTCGCTATTCAGTAGAAAAAGTTTCATTGAAGTAAACGACAACAACGATCAAGTGCAAGATTATTCCTCCTATGCTAATCCATATATAGATGAACTATTAGAGCACTATAAAGCTAGATTGTTAAATGAATCAAATCTTGATCAGATTACTAGCTTATCTCGAGGCGAAATGAGACTGGCTATAGAGAGAATCATCAGTCAGTTTATGTTAGAAGAAAGAGTTGTTATACCGAGAAGCGATAAAGAAAAATTACTTACTCGGTTGATAGATGAATCAGTAGGCTTTGGTCCTTTAGAATCACTGTTAAACGATCCTGACATTACAGAGATTCTAATAAATGGACACAATGAGGTTTACATTGAGAAAAACGGTAGATTAGAGTTAACCAGTCTTAAATTCAAGGATGAATCTCATGTAAGGCACATTATTGATCGTGTAGTTGCACCACTAGGACGAAGAATAGATGAAAGTTCACCTATGGTTGATGCAAGGCTTCACGATGGTAGCCGTGTAAATGCTGTAATTCCTCCTGTTAGTTTAAGAGGCACATTAGTTTCAATACGTAAATTTCGTAAAGAACCACTAATGATGGAAGATTTAATCAGTTTCGGTTCTATGTCAGATGATATGTCCAAGTTCCTTGAGGCAATAGTAACCGCAAAATTAAATATTCTTATCTCTGGAGGAACAGGAAGCGGAAAAACGACTTTGCTAAACGCAGTTGCGCGATCCATTCCATCAGGCGAAAGGGTAATCACTATTGAAGATTCAGCTGAACTTAGGCTAAATCGACCTAACGTAGTAGGAATGGAAGCACGTCCAGCAAACGTTGAGGGATCGGGTGAAATTTCAATTAGACAACTCGTTAAAAACTCCCTTCGTATGCGTCCCGATCGAATTATTGTAGGGGAAGTTCGTGGACCTGAAGCGTTCGATATGCTCCAGGCGATGAATACAGGTCATGAAGGTTCTCTTACAACCGTCCATGCTAACTCACCTAGAGACGCTCTTGGAAGAGTTGAAGGTATGGTAATTATGGCAGGAATGGACTTGCCCGCAAGTGTAATTCGTGAATATATCGTAGGAGCTCTAGACTTTATTGTTCAAGGTGAACGACTTACAGACGGGAAGCGTAAGATTGTTTCCATAGCAGAAGTGTTTACCGATGAGGATGGAAAAGTACACGTGAACGATATTTTTATATATAAAAAGACTGGAATGAATTCAAATGGGGATGTGGAAGGCTACTTTACCCCAACGGGAATAGTTCCAAAATGCTTGGAGCGATTAAAGGTTTTTGGTGTTAATCTTTCTGAAGATATTTTTCAGACACAAGGAGGGAAGCTGCATGATTATAGCCGCTCTTTCTAGCCTATCCGTTCTATTAGCAATCTGGGCAATTTATAGCTTCTTGGGTTACAGGACACATAAAAGAGAATGGAAAAGACAAGCCGAGACCATATATGGTACTCCAAATAAAAGAAAAAGCTATTTTGTTGTATTGGGAGATAAATTCGATCGATCTCCACTAGCAAGTAAAATGCATGAGAAGTTGCAGCAAGCCAATGTATCTTTAACACCATCTGAGTTCTACGGAATGTTGATTTTAGGTGGAGTTACAATAGCAATTTTATCTAACACGATGTTCAGTATAACAATGCCTTTAAACATAATCATCGCAGCTGCTTTTGTTGTGATTTCATACTATTCTTTGTTTGCAATTAGAAAAAATAAATATCAACAACGATTTGAAGGTCAATTATCTGAAGTATGTCGCCTTCTTGGGAATTCAACTAGAGCAGGTATGACAATTAACCAAGGTGTTGAACTTGTTGCACATGAAGTGGCACATCCTGCGGGTACAGAATTCAAACGACTTGCAAATGAACTGAGATTAGGTGTGGATTTTGAGAAGGCTCTAGTAAGTTTTCAAAAAAGAGTACCTTCAAGAGACTTTAAGTTATTCATAGCTACTCTTCTTATTCAAAAAAGAGCGGGGGGCAACCTGCATGCAATCTTGGACGAAATGGCCCATACGCTTGAAGAACGGAAAGTACTTAATCAAACTATTAAAACAATGACTGCAGAGCAAAGATTTATTTCATATATTTTACCATCTCTACCCATATTTTTGATTTTAGTTATGAATACTATTGTGGATGATTTCTTAAAACCTATAACCACTGTGCCAGGGGCTATTATATCAATAATGTTCATTATAGGAACTATTTTAACTTTTTATCTTGTAAGAAAGGTTACCAACATAAGGGTGTAAATAATGGATACTTCAATAATTTTATTGGTTTTACTATTTTGGTTCTTTTTTGGGATGGCCCTAAGGAATTGGTTTGTGTTCTCACAAGAGAAAAAAAAGTTAATTACTCATATTCAAGATGTAACAGAAATTAGTAGGAATGTATTTAAGAAGAAAGAGAAAACATCAACGAAAATTTTAACTAAAATTTTCAAATATGGTGATGATTTTTCTGCTTTAGGTCAAAGAATAAATTTTTTCAGTGAAAAACACGAGGTAGAACTTTGGTTAAGAAAAGCAGGTTATCCATATGAGTTAACAGTGGAACGATTTCAAGGCATAAAAATATTTTTAACAATTATTGGGTTTTTCGTAGGTTTTATTGGAATCTTTACAGGATTACCATTATCTCAATTTGGTGTCACCCTATTACCGTTGCTAGGTTACTTTGGGACAATCATGGCGTTAAAGAACAAAGCAAAAAAGCGACAAGAAGAACTACGTTATGATTTACCTGATTTTCTAGATACAGTAAGTGTTAGTTTAAGAGCTGGAGTTAGCTTAGATCAAACGCTCCGAGAAGTAGTTAAATATTTTAGTGGTCCTCTACATGAAGAGTTTTCTAGGTTTAACCAAGAGATAAGTTTAGGTGTACCTAGAGAGGAAGCATATCGAGATTTACTTAAAAGAAATGATAATCCCGAATTTCAATCGTTAATAAAATCTCTTATTCAAGGGGTTAAATTAGGGGTTCCAATTGCTACAACTTTTAAAATACAGGCAGAAGATATGCGAGTAATCCGAAAAGAGTTAGCTAAAGAGAAAGCAGCTAAAGCCAGCCCTAAGGTTACTCTTATAACAACATTTGTAGTTGCTCCTACTGCAATTATAATGATTGCAGGTTTAATGATACTAAACATGCTGTTTAGTGATGGTGGAATAGCTAGTTTATTTAGGTAAGGTCTTTGCATTCTGCAAAGTTAAAATATAAAAATTTTTAGGAGGAAATTGTTTATGAAAAACATCATGTTAAGCACTTATGTCAAGGTTGAAAACACTATTAAAGGTTATGCGGATAAAGTTAGAAATGAAAAGGGTTCACAATCACTTGAGTGGATTGCAATCGCAGCCATTGTAGTCATTATCACTGGAATTATCTCTAAAGCAATGAAAGATACTTCAATCGGAACAGAATTTTTAAATAAGTTTAAAAACTTTATAGCTGAAGTAGGTAAGACTGAATAAGGATTTTAAGAATAGTAATGTTCCACGAACATTACTATTCTAATTTTATTAAAAAATACATAGTAGGGAGAGTAAACAATGAAAATTACATCAAGTTACAAATTTTTATTCATATCAATTTTAACGGTATGTTTAATCTCCTGTTCCAACAACGATTCTAATAACAATGAATCAACAAAACCAAAAGAAGAAACAAAATCTACCGAACAAAAAGATAAAGGTAGGTCAGAATTTAAAACTTTAAAAAAAAATGTATTGTCGTCACCCACAAACACTAATGAATTAATTCAATATCCTGCAGGAGCATTTGCAGGTAATACTATAGCATTATTACCTGAAGAAGAAAAAAAAGAAGTTTATAAAAAATTAGATAAGATGCCCAAAATTACAGATAATGCAACAAATAAAGAAAAGGATCTCTATTGGAACAATCTTTTATCTTTATTTCATGAGGATTACATAGATCCTCAATCAGTATTAGAAAAGTGGAAAATGGAATCATTTGGAAGTCCGGAAATTGACGATCCTCGCTTTAAATTTAAAGAGAATTTAAACGTTGAAATTGTACTCGATGCAAGTGGAAGTATGAATGGGAAGATTGGCGGAAAAACAAAAATGGAGTTGGCTAAAGAATCTATTTCTGAATTTGCTTCATCTTTGCCAGAAGGTGCGAATGTTGCTCTGCGTGTATATGGGCATAAAGGGTCAGGTTCTGATCAGGATAAAGAGCTCTCATGTGAAAGTAGTGATATTGTTTACAATATGCAGAATTACGACGAGAGCAATTTTAAGGAATCTCTCAATAAATTTAATCCTTCAGGGTGGACCCCTATTACGCTCGCATTGAATAAAGCAAAAGAAGATATGGCCAAATTTAACGGAGATCAAAATACGAATATAATTTTCCTTGTCAGTGACGGAATAAACACATGTGGTGGTGATCCTGTCCAAGTTGCTAAGAGTTTAGCAGATTCTAACATAAAGCCTATCGTAAATGTAATTGGGTTCGATGTTGATGCTAAAGGGCAAGAACAATTAAAAAATGTAGCAAATGCAAGTGCAGGAATTTATGCAAATGTAAATAATCAAGGTGAATTAGTGAAACAGTTTGAGTCTGCAAAAGAAATCGCTGAAAAATGGGACCAATGGAAAAAAGATGCTATAAGCAATTTGGATTCCATAAAAGTTGATCGTTACTTTATGACACTTGAGTTTTCAAATGATTGGAGTTCAAAAGAGGAACAACAAAGTGCAAATTTAATTGATGCAATAAATTATTTATATCGTGATAAAAAAGTTATTAGTAAAGAAGTCAATGATTATTTTCATTCTAAGCGTGATGAACAAAAAGATTTAACAGGAAAATCACAGGACGAAGTAGTGGAATACCTAGAGTCCATAAATGACAAAACATACGACGAAATGAAGAAATCCATTGAAGAGAAATATAAACAGAAGTAAAACATCTAAGTCAGTCAAAGATACTTGAAAGAAAGGAGCTTGTAAGGGTGAAAAGTAAAAAAATTAGAAGAAGAATGATGCCATTCTTTGCTGGCTTGGCTGCTTATTTTATTATTTTCCTTAGTGTAGCTCCTACAGCAGTCTATGCTGTGGGGAGCTGGGGAGATAATATTAATCCCTGGGGTGATTCTATTGAAGACTGGGATGACAGTGTGGATAGTTGGGATGATTCTGTTAATGACTGGGATGCTGAACCAGGCAGTTCAAAAGATGGGAACTCATCTAATGGAGGAAACTCCTCTGATGGAGATAAATCAAATCCAGATGGTAATGATCCATCAACTCCAGATGGCAGCAGCGATCCATCAAATTTAGACAATCCCAACAACTCAAATGACACAAATAATCCAGATAAAGAATCTGAATCTGGTGGCAGTAAAAATTCAGAGGATCAAAACAACGAACAAGATGGAAATGATCCGGAAGAACCATCTGGTCCATCGTTGTATGATTTTAACAAGTATCTTCATAATGATGTGTTAGGCAATACCTTTAATTATATGGAAGAAAACAACATCAGAAATCCTATGGATGTGTTTACTGATTATAACAACAACAGAGGATTAATGGCCAACATGATGTATTCCACCTATAAATTAGGTGTTAAAGGTGATTTGGTCGGAGAAACAATTGCAGATGGCGTGGACTTGGGTATAAAGGGTATTGAAGTTAAGAATAAAGTAAAAGAAATTCAAAATTATAGAAAAGCATTGAAAACTGCGTTAGATGCTAGAAGCACAACATTACAAAATTTAGACAATATTGACGACATCAGAAATTTAGACTCAATAGATGATATCAAAAAAGGATTACAGGGCACACATTTTACTCCTATCTCAAAACTTAACGTTGGTGTAGCTGCTGTTAGTGCTGGTTACTCAGCTTATGAAACAGGTAAAAACATTGGTAAATTAATTACAGCAGACAATTCTAAAGATAGATGGTTGGCTGGTGGAGATATTGGACAGAGTTTAGGGGACACTTTAATGAGTGCTTCTGTAATAGCAGGTGGAACTGGTGTAGGTGCTCCTGTGGCTGCAGGTCTTTTTATAGCAGGTGCAACCCTTTGGGCAGCAGGAACTATTACTAAAATGGTAGTAAATCATAAGGAAGTATATAAATCGGCTAAAAAAGGAATTGAAAAAGTTGGTAAAGCAATTTCTTCTGTAAAAGAAAAAGGGGAATCATTAGTTAAGTCTGTCTCATCTTGGTTTAGTTAAGGAGATACATTATGAATATGACTGAAGAGCGTATAATTGATAAAGCAAGCAAATATAAAAAACTTCTAGAAACATATGAACTGTATCCTTATTCTTATTTAATTAACAACAAATATTTTTATTTTGTTAGTTTTCAAAGGTTTAATAAGAGTACTGGAATGGTTATTATAGCAGATTCTAAGAATTACACAGATCAAGAAATAATAAGTGCGTTTAAAATGATTTACAACTTTAACAGAATCATGAGAGAAGCATTAGATCAAATGATTCCAGATATTAAAAAACCTGTTTCAGTTCTTCAAGAAATGCAGATACTATTAACAGAAGTTGAATCAATGACTGGTTCCACACTCAAAAAAAGTGAAAATGAGGTTAAAAACCTTAATTTTATGATTAATGAAGTAGTCGGATTTCCTGATAAACTAGTAGAAATATTAAAAGAGATGAAAGCAATTGAAAAAACAGTACTTGATCGCAAATATCTACTTAGTGATGATGTAGACCGCATGATGGAGCTGAATTTTCTTCATTGTAAGATAATGTACAGTCAAGGTCGAGAACAATTAAAAGGCATTGAGGATGCACAAGTAATAGTCCGCAGATTAAAAGAACAAATAGATGATTTCTCAGATAGTCAAAAGAAAAAAATTAAACAGCTTATTTATTACTTGGAAGTATTTTCAGAGGAAAGAGCTATAAGAGATTTAAACAAATCCCAGGCAACATTTGAAAAAGACGAATTTGGTAATAAAATAACTATTGCACCTGGGGAAGCAGGTATGGAGGAGTATAAACAAATTCACTATAAAGCAGTAGATAATATACTAGAAGATCATATTAAAAATCATTTGAGGAATTTTAAGTAAACTACCCTAGGTGTAAGGAGGTTAAAAGATGAATCCTATAAAAGAAGGTTTCCGATTCTATACAAAAAATGTTGAATACCTGCTGTTACTGTCTATAACTATAGTACTACCATTATTAATTCTGCATTTTTATTTGATGAACTACATTTATCTAACAACATCTGCAATCTTTAACGATACCACATTTGCAGACCTAGTAAATGGATTCTTCACCTTACTGTTTCTTATTGTAGGACAACTTCCTTTTATAAAGTTCGTACAATCCGACTTAGAAGGGGAAGAAAAGAGAGTTAAAAGTGCTTACTTGTCATTTTTAAAGCACAGTTTTTCATTATACTTGTTCGGCATCGTTTACTGTGTTCTAGTACTTTTAGGTTTTACTCTTTTCATCATTCCAGGTTTAATTCTTATGGTGTTTTTATTCCTGACCCCATATATATCAGTGTTAGATGACAAGCCAGCACGAAAATCTTGGAAAAGTGCTATGAAGTTAGCTAAGAAAAACTTCTTTAAATTAGGTGGAATAATAGCTTTAGTAAGTATCGTTGAAATGATAATAGGATTAATCGCATTGTATGGTGTTTCTTTAATCACAAATAACTTTGGGGCTGCAACGGTAAGTCAAATTCTTTTAAATGTAATTATGTTGCCGTTATTGGCGATTATGGTCACATTTTGTGTTATTAAATGGAGAGACCATCTACCACCAGCAAATATCGTAGTGAAAAAATAATATAAATACATTTACGGAGTGGAAGAAACATGATCATATCTTATTTAAAACAAAAAACAAACGAAAAAGGTTCGGCTAGTATTGAGTTTTTGGCAATGATTCCTTTTGTTTTTTTATTAATGGTCATGCTCTGGCAATTTCTTATAGGTGCTTATGCTTTAATAACTGCTCAATCTGCTGCAAATGAAGCAGCCAAAGTTTATTCAACGACTGAAAACCAAGCTGAAGCTGCATCAGCTGCAAGTAAGATTGTGGATGCAACGGGTGATAGTATTAAACTTAATAATAGTAGAACCTTTATTTCATCAGGTTCAGATAAACAATTCACATCTTCTGTAGGGGTAGATTTGGAATTGGTATTTTTGCCTTCTGAGCTTTTTAGTGGAGGAACACCCACTATTCCAATCAATGTTGACGTTAGCAGCAGGGTGATAAAATGAGTAAGCAGTTTTCAAATGAAAAAGGTAATATTGCACTTCTGACCCTTGGTTTAATGAGCGTAATGATTATTATGTTTCTATTCCTCACCAATTTCGTAAAAGTTTTCTCGATAAAAGAACAAGCTTCAACCAATGCTCAGCAAGCTAGCTTGGCAGCTACTTCAATTGTTTACGAAGAAGTAGATGAGGCGATTGATGAATATGAAATGACGCTCATTGCAAACGGTAAGGAGATTCTTGAAGGAGAAAGTCTAAGTGAGAGAATTAACAAACGCCAGGAACAATATTCAGACCTTAATCAAAATGAAGCACATATTAAGGCAGTAGATGAAGTGTTAAGTGAAGAGTTATCTGGAAATGGAATTGACACTAAAATCTTAAACGACATACTCATAGAGAATCTCACCAATAGTCAAACCATTGAAAGTCTGAAATATGAAGTAAGCGAAGTTATTTCTAGCAATAAAGGGACGGTAGCCAATTCCGAGATCGTTTTCATGGATGATTCACAGATAACGGTTAAAACATCTTCGAAATATAAAGCACTCAAGTTTGATAGTTTTATTCCTGATGATCAAAGAGATATTAATCAAACTGGAACGGGTCCTGAAATTTCCTTTATCGAATATTTAGATGGTTGGTCTGACATTACAATTGAACTTAACTAGGGGGGAACAGTATGTCAAAAAGTGAAAAGAAATGGCGGCGTATTTATATCGCCCTATATATCTTCGTATACGGAATTTATGTTCCTTATAATCTACTTATGTGGCTTGGTGGAGAAGAAGGGTTCCCGATTGCTATGTTTCCAATAGCTATAGGTTTACCATTTATGAAGAAGAACCATATCAATAGCATACGAGAAAAAGAACAGAACGTTTAAACAGAGGGATGAGAAAATTGTCATCTCTTTTTTTTGGAATTCAATCGTAATTTTATTGTAATTCTGCATATTTTGTTTTTGTAATCTGCTCTATGGGAGGGATTTATAACTGCTTATGTATAAGAAATTAAATATATTTCTAGTAATAACTCTATTCTCTATTCTAGTTGCCTGTAACAATCAAGAAGAAGCTGAACACCAACAGGATAGTTCAAAGAGTAACGAAGAAAAAAGCACAATCGATGAAAGAAATAAAGAAGAGGTAAATAAATTAAAAGATGTTCCAGAACCATCTAAAAGCTTAGATGAAGTTTTGAATTATCCAGTCGGAAGGTTTGCTGGACTTAATTTTAGAGCTTCAGATGAAGATAAAAAAAGGATACTTAAGACATTTAACGAGTTTCCGAAACTCACAGATAATACGAATGAAGAAGTATTGGATAAATATTGGGCAAACATGGTTGCTCTATACCATGAAGAATATCCAAGTCCAGATAAAGTTCTAGAGGATATTAAAGTACAATCTTTTGGGAATCCAGAACTAGAAGATGAAAGATATCATTTTAAAGAAAATTTGAATGTTGAAATTATTTTAGATGCAAGTGGAAGTATGGGTGGAAAAATAGGTAATAAAACCAAAATGGAGCTTGCAAAAGAATCAATAAAAGAATTTGCTTCTAACCTGCCTGAAGGTGCAAATGTTGCGCTACGCGTGTACGGGCATAAAGGAAGCGGAAGTGACGCAGACAAAGTACTTTCATGCGGTAGCTCTGAATTGGTTTATTCTATGCAAAAGTATAATAATGAGAGCTTTAGTGCATCACTATACAAGTTTCAGCCAGCAGGTTGGACTCCTATTGCTTTAGCGTTAAATGAATCAAAAAAAGACCTGAGTAAGTATGATAGTAAAACAAGTACCAACATTATATATCTTGTGAGTGATGGAATTGCAACTTGCGACGATGATCCTGTAGATGCAGGAAAATTACTTGCAGGCTCTAATATTCAGCCAATTGTAAACATTCTTGGTTTTGATATTGATCATGAAGGACAAAAACAGCTTATGCAAATTGCTGAAGCATCTAAAGGGACTTACTCCTCTGTTAACAATGGGGAACAATTAACTGAGCAACTTGATAAAGCAAAAAAAATGGCAGAGTCTTGGGAAGAATGGAAAGAAAGCGCGAACAGGGAAGCCAAGAGTCAGTATTTTGATCAAGAATTTGAAATTCTCTCCTTCTCCAATGACTTTGCTGAAGCATATTTAAGAGAAAATAATAATTATCGATATACCATCAGACATTTAAGGGATGAGGGAGAAATTAGTAAAAAGAGTTGGAGATATTTAGATGATAAACGAATAGAACGTTTTGAAAGAATGAAGCAATATAGACGAGACAATAAAAAGCAGTTGGAGTCTATAAATGAAGACAACCTAAAAAATGTTCAAGAAGAATTAAAGGATATGGAAAATAAAAAGCCTAATTCTTAGGGATTCCCTTTTTACCTTGTTAGGAATTGCTTTAGGTCTGCCTATGATGAAGAAAAATCATATACACATCATTCGTGAAAAGGAGCAAAATAAAAAACCTAATAGTTAATTCTAGGAAATATGATCTTTTAAGGAGAGGAAATGACAACAGATAATAACGTGAAAAAACACAAAAAATTTCTAGAAACAATCGATAAGACGAATTATTTAATTGCTTATAAAGATAAATATTATAGTGTGATAGGTTATTTTAAATTTGGACAAACAAAAGGGTACTTAATTTTAAATAAAGATGGAAGTGTATGTGCAAGACAACAATCAATACAGCCTTTTAAAATGTTTATGGTATTTAATTCGTATATGCTTAGTTTTTCTACTGTTGGATTAGAAGAGATAAATAAACCTACAGGGGCATTTCAAGACACCATAAATCTATTGCAGAATTCTTTAACCATAAACCAAAGAATTAAAGATAAGGTAACACATGTTATTTCTGTATTAGAGAAATTGGATAAAGGGTTTAATAGATTAAGAGAAATTTACGAAGAGGTTAAACGAGTATTTAATAATGAAGTTAAGGCAAGGAGCATTTTAGATGAAGAAATTGTAAATCGAATTTCTGACTTAATGACGGAATTCACTGAAAGACAATATGAACACCTCTATCTGCAAATTGGATTAAAAGAAACATACGCATCAATTCTCAATGAGATAAGCAATAAGGATAGTAAAGATAACCAGGAAAAAAAACAGATCAAGGAAATGCAAAAATTGTTAAGGTACTTGGTTGAAGATGAATACCAGAACAATTTAAAGAATAGTTTAATTGATTTTGAGACAAATATTCATGGGAAACAAGTGTCTTTTTTTACAGAAAATCATGAACAATGGAAAGAGAAGCTTAATTCAAATAGTCATGAAAAGATGGAGAACGACTTTAATAATGACATCCTCAACATGCTAAGGAATTAATTTGCAGGTCTAATGTATTTTAGACTAAACAAGGAGAACTTATGTTTTTAAAAAGTAATACAAAAAAGCACAAGAAAACATTTGAAACCACCGACCTTGTAGAATATTCAATTATTTATGAAGAGTAAAGGTACAGAGCAGTTGCTAACTACAGATTTGGTGTTGCTAAGTGTTCTCTTGTAATGTTTGCTCTCGGAAAAAGCAAAGGGTCTATTTAGAATGTTAATTGAAGTAAATTCATATAGACATTATAAACAAGTGTGTAAGTCAATTTTTTACGAGGTAAACTATGAATCTCTTTGAGACTATAAATAAATATAAAAAATACTTTGAAGCTGTGAATCTGTTTGATTTCGTTGTTAATGTTAAGAGTACTCTATTTAGAGTGGCATACTATAAGCTCGGATTCATTAAGGGTTATCTTGTTTTATACGAAAATGGAACAGTATGTCCTAGAGATAAAGCATTAGACCCTTTTAAAATGGTTATTCAACTAAATTCTTTTATGCATGGATTTTATACCCATGGTCTTGCAGAAACCCAAAAACCTACTTACGCCTTTCAGGAAACAATTGAGTTGGGTGAAGACGTTAAGCCTCTAATCTGCGATTATAAAGAGGAACTTGAATCAATTATTTCTGATATCAATCAATTGGAACAAGGATTTAAAAGGTTAAAACAGATATACTCCGATGCAGATGAGACATACAAAGAGATTATGAGTTCTAAGGAATTAAATCAAGAAAAACTTAATAAAATTGTGAAATATACAAATGAATTTTCAATTCTTCAATATCAACATTTGCAAACACAACTTGCATTTAAAAAACCTCTTCTATTAGTGATAACTGAGTTAAGAAACAATAAACGGCAAACTGCAAACATAGACAAAAGAACATATAAAAAAGCACTAGATATTTTCAAACACCTTAGTTCTGAAGGGTTTCAAACTAGAATAAAAAAGAGTTTAAAAGACTTTGAAACAAATTCAGAGGGATTCGCTACCGATTTTTATTCTATGCCTAATTGGGAACAGAAATTGATTATTAACAGTGAAAACAATAATAGAAAGATATTTAATGAAAAACTGCTTGCCAAGTTACGAAACTAGAAACTATTTCAAAATAAATTCGTACTAATTATTGACCTATAGGATTTGCATAAGAGATGGAGATCCCATCTCTTTTCTTTTTAAAAACAAATTTATAAATAGGAGTGTGAAAAGTGATCAGCAAAGTAGATAGATGGAAAAAGAACTATCTGTATCTCTTTATTGTATTTTATGGCGCAATAGGACCGATTTCCTTTTACCTTTTTAAACAAGGTTATACATCCCTTTTTTATGGTTTGGTACCCATTGCTGTCGCGCTTCCGAGTGTTAGAAGAAACCATTTGGGACTCCTTGAAAGAAAAGAAGAAAGTATGAAACGTATTAGGTGAAATATTTAACAAAGGAGTACAACAAATGAAAAACAAACTAACCAATTCTCTTCTGCTTCTCATGGTTTTGACACTAACCGCCTGTACATCAGACCAAAAACCTTCAGTCCAACCTAAACAAGAAGAGAAAAAAGACAAGTACACGACACTTGCTGAGGAAGCGAACAAAGAGGACACATTAGAGAAGCTAGAACTACTTCCGTATGCAGAAAAAGTGGAAGCGACGTTATCCAGCCCTAAGTACAAAGAGTTTACGGCAAACTCAACGGTAACGATTAAAGGTAAGGCAAAAAAGTACAACAGTTTCAAGTCAGACCATGTATGGATCAAAGTGAGAAGTGATGAAGAGGGGCCGAACGGTCAGGACTTCAGCTATTACGCTCCTATAAAGGAAGGCAAGTTTGAACAAAAGATCCAGCTATTTAATGGGAAGGGATATTATTCTGTCAAAGTGAGTGTGCCGAGCGATACGGCTGAAGATTACTATTACGATATTGCCTCATTTGATGTAGAAAACGTAAACCCTGAAATTAAGAGAGATATTGCTTATACGAAGAACGCTTTTCAATATGATTTAAAGTTAAAAAATTCCATAAATGGGTATATGGAAAGAGATGGTTCTTTCGAGCTGACGGGTGAGGTTGCTGATTCAAGTGTGGAGCAGCTTATGGTTGAGTTAAAAAAAGAAAGTGAATCTACCAAAATTATGGTCCCAGTTGAAAATGGGAAATTCACGCAAAAAATCCCTCTTTATTTTGGCGCGGGTGTTCATGAGGTACAAATTATGACGCCAAAAGAAGGATCGACCGACTTTTTTTCGGATGCGGCTCACTTATATGTAAAGAATTTATCTAATGAATCCTTTGAACCTGTAAAATACTCCTCTGCTTATGAGGAAAAAGGCTTTAAGCTTGAGACGCCAGAAGTAGGCGGTGAAAAAACGGATCTGACTTACACAATTAAAGGAAGTATTGATCCAAAAGGTGAGGATGCGAACAAGACGAATGTCATTTTCGTTCAGACAGAGAAAGACGATCTAAAAGCGATGTACGCGATCCCGGTTAAGAACAATAAATTTGAGGGAGAGTTTTTCCTACGTTTTGGACCTGGGAAGTACGATGTGTCCATAATGGCACCAGAATTTCAAAAAACTAATGGATACATGCAGTACTTTGTTGGTGTAGCAAATTTCACAGTTGAGAATACAAACACGAGTGATCAACGATTTACCTTACCATCTAGAGGTATTCAGTCGGATGCTCCTGAGATTAAGAAATTAGCAGCGCAACTAACAAAAAATAAAAAGACCGATAAAGAAAAAGCACTAGCAGTATACGAGTATGTCGCAAAAAACGTGAGCTATGACGTAGACAAGTTAAACAATAGAACGTTTGAGTTTGACGACAGTGCATTAAAAACGTTGGACGAGAAAGAAGGCGTTTGTCAGGACTTTGCGTATTTAGCGATTGCTCTTTTACGTGCAAGTGGTATGGAAGCGCAAATGGTAACAGGATTTGCAGGGCAGAATCATGCGTGGGTGGAGACGAAGGTGAACGGACGCTGGTTAACGATGGACCCAACATGGGGATCAGGTTACCTGCAGAACAACAAGTTCATTCCAAAGTTTACGATGGAATACTTTGATCCGAAGCCAGCGGAGTTTCAGAAAACACATACGAAAAAAGAGGTGGAGTATTAAAATCAATGATAACCGTTAAAAGTTTGCCGGAGCACATTAAAGAAGTAGCTCGAAGACATCAAAAAAATGATAGACGGTTCCACGTATTCCCCTCAATCTTTGATATAGATGAAAAGAAATTTTATTTAATAATGTACGAACCTACGAAACATCAGATCGTGATTAGCTTAGATGGTAGTGTTATGTCCAGAGAAAAAATAAAGATCCCTTTTTTGTACGCTCTAGCTTATAACGCTTCTATAGAGAATATTTCAAATATAGGTGGTGCTTGGGTAAAGAATATTCCTATTCCAAGATACGAGAAGCTCATTAACATCTTAAATAGATTGCAATCTATTATTTCTAATAAGGCGTCACCACCTATACTAGACAAAATAGAAATTTTAAAAAACATGTCTAACGTTCTTCTTGAAGAGCAAAAAAATATCAATTCTTGTGTAATAAAAGGATTGGAACTGACTATGAAAACGAATGACCTTGAACTTGTAACCATTGAAGATTACAAACAAATGCGAATGTACGTTCATAGCATGGTTCAATCCGCCTTTAAACAAAATGAAATACAGTTGAAAACAGAACAAGCAAGAGCTGAAGTGTTTAATTATGTAATGGTAAATATTTTTTCTTACGGATTTAAATTATTGCCGATTTTATTTCATTTGTATTTCTATAAAAAGAATATGAAAACAAGTGAAACGTATGGGTCAAATGAATTGGATGAAATTAAAAAGACTATTTCAGAAGATGTGAATGTTGAGGAAGATCTCGAAGCATTATCCATTGTTAAACAGTTAAGAAATCCATTTTAGACTGGGGCTTCTTAATATTCCTAGCTAAATTAATATTAATAAAAGTAGAGTACCGAAAACATATACGAAAAAGGAGGTGGAATTTTAAGAATTAATGATAACAATTAAGAGTTTGCCGGACCATATATTAAATATTGCCAAAGGATTTCAGGAGAATAATAAACAAATTCATGTTTTTCCTTCCTTACTAGATATTGAAGGCGATAGATACTTTTATTTTAAATTCTCACCTAAACGAGGACAGTTATTAGTAAGAGAAGATGGAGCGGTTTTAACTATTAATCAAGTAAAAAAAGCTTTTGTATACGGATTGGTTTATAACACTTCATTTGAAAACATTACTAAATTTGGACTTGAATGGGTTGAAAGTGGTACTTTACAACGCTATCAAAAGCTATGCCGAATTTTAACGAAACTTTCTTCAACTATTCATCAACAAGCACCACAAGAGGTTATTAAGAGCCTTACCAATTTCAAAGAATGTGCAGATGAGATTATTAAAGAACAGAAAAATATAGAGTTTGTAGTAGGAAAAAGTTTTGAGTTGGCTTTAAAAACGAATGATTTAGAACTTGTCACAATGGATGACTGTATACAAATGCGTAAATACAATGAAAGTATGGTTAGGTCTGCTTTTAGACAGAATGAAGTGCAGTTAGAAACAGAAGAAGATAGAGCTCGGGTGTTTAAATATATTTGGAATAAAAAGTTTTCTTACAATCTAAAATTAATACCTACCCTTTTTCTACTGTTTCCATATAAAAACCACATGAGAACAAGTCAAACCTTTTGTACAATCTAACTCAATTCACGTGAATAATGCTGTTTCAAAAATTACAAATCTAGATAATGGATTTTTAACATTTAAAACATTACATGATGATGCACTAAAATTATATGATGAAGTGATTAAACTAGGAGTGTTAGAGAAATCAAGTGTAGATAAAGTAGACTTTCTAATGAATGAGTTTTCTATTCAGCAATATAAGAATCTATACTTACAACTTAGCATGAAAGAAGATTTTACTACATTAACTCAAGAATTAAAAAACTATAACAGTAGTGGGAAAGATAAAAAGAATATAAAAAAAGCATTAGACACCTTCAGTTTTTTAAGTGGAAAAAAATATATAGATGGTATCTATGAAAACTTAAAACAGTTTGAGGTAGATGAACAAGGAAATAAGATGGTGTTTTATGACCAATCCAACAATTGGGAAGCTAAGTTTATTGAGAACTCGAACAAGAGAAGCGATAAAGACTTTGAAATTGAAGCTTTGTCTATGTTAAGAAACTAATTGTTTAATGGTTAGGGGGCAAAGGACTTGCCTCGTATAGAAGCAACTCTGATTGCTAGGTGAACAAAAGTAACAAAAATAAGAAGCATTAAAATATGATGAACTTATGCCAGAAGATAAGCGAAAGCTAAAGCAAAAAGCCCAGATAAAGAATTAAAAGGGTGATCTGATTATCCAATTGAATTTTAAAAGAGGTGCTGCATATGTCCAAAAAAGAAAAACGTTGGGGCAAAAAAACCAGTAAAAACAATGAAAAACAGGTAAAGGTGTAATCAGTGCAAGAAAGTAGGAAAAGAGTTGGCAAAGGGTGCTAGTCTTATAAAAGGTATATTCAGTTGAATTCATAGGAGGAAAAATGATTACTTCAGAAAAATTACCTACAGAAATTTTGGATAAAATTGCAAAATATAAAAAACACAAAGAAAAAACACACGTTTTTCCATCTGTTATATCAATAAATAATATTAATTATTATTATATAAAATATGCACCTTCGAGGGAACAACTTATTATCAGAGAAGATGGAACCATCCTTCCAGTTTCTAAAATTAAAAGCGTTTTTCAATATGCTCTTGTATACAATACTTCATTTGAGAATATTACAAATTTCGGTTTGAAATGGGTTGAGAGTGGTACTCTAAAACGATATGAAAAACTTTGTAATATTTTAGAAGATTTATACAACGTAATTAAAGAACAAGCACCAAGTAATATTTTGGACAGTCTTAAAAGATTCAGAGAGTGTTCAGAAATAATAATTCAGGAACAACATAATATAAACAAAAGTGTAGGACAAGGTTTTGATTTGGCAAATAAAACAAATAATCTGGAAATTGTAACAATACAGGACTGCAAAGAAATGAGGAAATTCAACGAAAGCATGGTGCGTGCTGCATTTAGACAAAATGAAATTCAACTGGAAACTGAAGATGAAAGGAAAGTCATATATAAATATGTTTCAAGAAATAAGTTTTCTTATGGTTTTAAACTCCTTCCAATTTTAATTCAGCTTGCACCCTATCATAAAAATATGAGAACTAGTGCAACAATTGGTTCTGAAGAAATGGAAGATATTAAAAGGCTGATATCTAAAGATTTAAATATTGAAGAAAATCCAGAAGCATTGGCTGCAGTAAAATTATTAAGAAATCCAATAAAATAGTTAATTTAGGGTGACTACAATGATACGTGCTTTTCGTAACGGGATAACAATTTATAGAAAGGAATTCAGTAAAAACTTACCTATAAGTTTTACAACTACTATACCAATCCAAATTATTTTTTTATTGGTATCAAATTTTTCAGCAACTCCCTTTGTGTAATTAGGAATACCATTATGGGAATCAATTATTCAAATATTTTTTATTATAGCATCGTTTTCATTAATTCAAGTTCCATATGTCGTTATTTATCTTATTCTATGGACTAGGATTTCCGTTCTCATTAATTTTATACTTTACTGGTAAAGATACATTTCCTTATGCATTATTAACATTTGCTGTTTTTTTACCTACAATTAGATACGAAGAACGCATTTCAATATAATTTAAAGTTAAAAAATCCCATTAATGGTTATATGGAAAGAGACGGGTCTTTTGATCTAGAGGGTGACGTTGCTGATCCTAGTGTAAAGCAGCTTATGGTTGAGCTTAAGAAAGAAAGTGAATCTACCAAAATGATGATCCCTGTTAAGAATGGTAGGTTCGCACATGATTGCTAGGTGAACAAAAGTAACAAAAATACCTACGAATTCGCCAAAGACCCTTTAAAATCTTTAGGAGATGAATTATGTCATTAGAAGCAAATTTTAAACAGTATAAACGCTTCCTAGAAAAAATAGATATAGCAAAGTATACAGTTATTTGTAATGACTCTCGTTTTCGCGTAGCGGCTTATAACAAATTAGGTAGTACAAAAGGTTATTTAGTTTTACGTGAGGATGGAGATGTCGCCTCCAGGGATGAAGCAATTCCTCCGTATAGAATATTTATTGCATTTAACTCTTATATGTTTGGTCTTTATGAACAAGGACAAGCAGAAAGTAATAAACCGACAGCGATTTTTAAAGATACGATAAATCTTTTAAATGAAATTAAACCGTTTGTTACAACAAGTAAAGATGACATTGAGACTGCTATTAAAAATATTCAAGAATTAGATAATGGTTATAAAAGAATTAAAGAAATACTGCCAGAAGCGATGAAAATCTTTAATGAAATGATGAAAGAAGGCATCTTAGATCAAACTGTGTTAGAAAATATATCATCACTCATGGAAGAATTCACTTGTCTTCAGTATAAGCATCTATATATTCAGATAAGGGCGAAAGACCAATTCGTTAGCATTTCCACAGAACTTAGTACAGTTTTGAAGACTTTAAGTGGTAATGAAAGAAAAACAGCAGCAAAAGCGGAAGATGTATTCAAATTCTTAACGGAAGACAAATATCAATCGGGATTAAGAAAAAGTTTAATAGATTTTGAAAAAGATCCTCAAGGTCATCAAATTCCTTTTTTCGAGCATTCTAATTGGCAAGAAGCATTAGACCGAAATACGGATGACAAAAATGATATTTTGTTCGAAAAAACATTATTGTCACAACTTAGAAATTAATTAAGAACTAGAAAGAGTTAAAAAAAGGAGCTTACAAATGAATAATTCTAAAAAAGGTATCCCTATGGGTTAAAAGATTATGTTAATAACAAACATTAAACTACACAAAAAAATGTTTGAGAAATATGACACTCCAAAGTATAGCGTTATTTTAGAAGGTGAGCGTTATACGGTTGCCGGTTATTATTTGTTGGGGTTAACTCGAGGATATTTGCTTTTGGATGAAAGTGGTGAAGTGTGTTCTCGTGAAAAAGCACTAGTACCCTTTAAAATGTTTATCCAAGTAAACTCTTACGTAAACGGTTTCTATAGAGAGGGTCGTGCAGAAATTCAAAAACCCTTACATGCTTTTCAAGATACAATTGAACTCGCAAACGAAGTAGATCAATATCTTTCTAAATCAAAAGAAGAACTTATAAAAGTAAAAGAAATGATTAATGAGTTAGATCAAGGGTTTAAAAGATTAAAAGAAGTGTATAAAGAAGCTGACAATACTTTTATTGAAATTAACAAAAATGAAGAGTTAACCCAACAAGGTGTTAGTAAGATAGTTGAATTAAAAAATGAATTTACTGTTCTTCAGTATAAGCATTTGAACATTCAACTAATGTTTAAGGCTTTATTTCAACCGGTTTTAACGGAATTAAGAATTATTATTGACACATTAAGTAGAAGAGAAAAGAAGAATGTTACCAAAGCTTATGATGTGTTTAGCTTCTTGACCAGTGAGAAATTTCAAAACGGATTAAAAAATAGTCTGAAAAGTTTTGAGACAAATGGTAATGGAAAGCAAATTAACTTTTATTCTATGCCAAATTGGGAACGTGAACTAATTACAAAAGGGATTGCTCGGAGTGAGGAACAATTTAAAAATGAATTGCTACCAATGCTTAGGAATTAGAGTAATTCAATATATCCCATGCACACATTACGAAGTAGACTCTATAAATCTCTTGATTTCGTTGTTACTCTATATAAAGTGGCTTACTATAAGCACGGATTTATAAGGGGTTACCTACTTCTATACGATAATTGAATAGTAATTTTTTTATTCAACTAAATTTTTATATGTAAGGGTTTTATACCCATGGTCTTGCAAAAAAAGGTATAAGAGAAACTACTAAGAAAGGAATTTATTAATAAATGAACAAATCTAGTAATTTATTTGTTGTCATTTTTATCGTTCTACTTCTTCTTTTAACCGCATGCTCAACCGAAAAAACAGCATCGGATACGGATGAAAAGAAAAAAGAACCTAAAAAAGAGACGGTTGAAAAAGCACCTACTGATCCTGAAGAGATGGTGAAACAGGGTTCAGGAAAGTATAACGAAAAGGTAAAAGATCTTGAAGGTGATGCTCTTGATCAAGAGATTAACAAAATCACAAAGAACTATCCTAAAGGTATGAAGGCTGAGGAAGCCTTTAACCGAATTGTTGCTGGGTTCGCTGCTAATCATCAGCCGGGGTTTCAGGAGTTAGAGGACTTTGACATTTCGTTTGAAGAAGTAGAGGCGTATGAAAAGTATAAAGAAGAAAGTGAAAACGGAGAGGAAAAGAAGGAAGGTCCTCTTAATGTGGCCATTCTTCTAGATGCAAGCGGTAGTATGGCAGGAAAGGTTTCGGGAACGGATAAGATGACGGCGGCGAAAGAAGCGTTGAAGAAGTTTGCAGGTGGATTGCCTGAGGACGCGAACGTCATGCTGCGAGTCTATGGACATAAAGGAAGCAACGATGATAAAGACAAGAAGGTTTCTTGTGAAAGTACGGAAGTTATGTACCCTTTAGGCGCATATAATGAAGGAACTTTCCAACAATCTCTCTCTAAATTCAAGCCAACCGGTTGGACACCGCTCGCAGCTTCTATTGAAGCAGCTGAAAAGGACCTTCAAGGGAAAGAAGGAAATAACGTCATTTACATCGTGAGTGATGGAATAGAGACATGTGACGGAAATCCTGTAGAAGCGGCGAAAAAGTTACACGAGTCGAACATCAAGGCAGAAGTCAACATCATAGGATTTGATGTAGATAACGAAGGTCAGCAAAAGCTAAAAGCAGTAGCAGAAGCGGGTGGAGGCGAATTCCAATCGGTTTCCTCTCAAAAAGAATTGTTTGATGAAGTCGATTCTAACTGGTCGAAGGCGATGCACAATACACGAATTAATTGGGATTCTTCTATGGATATTACTGATATCAACTGGAGTAGTTCTAACAAGTTTATGGACCTCGGCAAAATTTACACAGATACAGTCATTGATAGCATAAGAGATGAGCAGTCTCTATTCCAGGACATAAAGATGAATTTAAGAAGTCAGGAAAAACTTACAGATGAAGAAATAAATAAGTTAGATGAACTGATACGGGAAAGAAATGAAAAGCTCATGGAATATGCAAAAGAAAAACACGAGATTAAGAAGGAAGCTCTAACAGTAGAAAGAGATCGTGTTGTAAAGCTGATTCAAGATTATGCGGAGGAAGCTAGAACCCAATAGTAAAGTTTAGGTGAAAAGCCCGGTATTTCTATCGGGCCTTTTATTATGTTTAACAACCACACAAATAGAGAAAAATGAAGAGAGAGAAAGGCGGGACTCATACATGAGCTATGAAGATTTAGCATTGCATACAGATAAGTATCAGATTAATATGATGTACGCTCATTGGAAAAATGGAACGCACAACAACATTCGCGTATTTGAAGCATTTTTCCGAAAAAATCCGTTTAAAAGCGGCTATGCGGTGTTCGCAGGACTTGAGCGAATCATTCGCTATTTGGAACACCTTCATTTTACTGAGGAAGATATCGACTACTTAAGAACACAAGAAGAACAATATGAAGAAGGTTTTTTGGAAGAGTTAAAAAAATTCAACTTTACAGGAGAGTTATTCTCAGTAAAGGAGGGGACGGTTGTTTTTCCTAACGAACCGTTAATCCGCATTAAGTGCCGTGTGTTTGAAGCACATCTTTTAGAGACAGCACTTCTAAATTTCATGAATTATCAAACGCTAATTGCAACGAAAGCAGCCCGTATTCGCTATGTCACTCCTGATGATCAGTTGATGGAGTTTGGAACGCGTCGCGCTCAGGAAGCTGATGCCGCCATTTGGGGTGCACGTGCCGCATACATTGCAGGCTTTGATGCCACATCAAACATGCGCGCCGGAAAACTTTTCGGTATTCCGACAAAAGGAACGCACGCACACGCGTGGGTTCAAGATCACGAAACAGAAGAAGAAGCGTTCCAACGGTTTGCAGAAGCTCTACCTGATCAAAGCGTTTTACTGGTTGATACGTACAATACGTTAAAAAGCGGAGTACCGAACGCGATAAAAGTTGGCTTAAAGATGAAGGAAGCGGGTAAATCTCTCAAAGGTATCCGGTTGGATAGCGGTGATTTAGCTTACCTTTCCATTCAAGCACGTAAAATGTTAGATGAAGCAGGCCTTACAGATGTAGTAATCGTAGCAAGTAATGACCTAGATGACGACGTAATAACAGACTTAAAGGCGCAAGGTGCTAAAATTACCTCCTGGGGAATTGGTACGCAACTTATTACGGCATCTGATCAACCTGCACTCGGAGGAGTTTATAAGGTTGTTGCTAAATATGAGGACGGAGAATTTGTACCTACGATTAAAATTTCATCTAATGTAGAGAAAATTACAACACCTGGATATAAAAAGGTCTACCGCATAATCAATGCAAAAGGAAAAGCGGAAGCGGATTACATTGCGATGGATGATGAAGTACTTCCTGAAAAAGATTTAAAACTATTCGATCCGGTGCACACATACAAAAGCAAAGTGGTTTCTTCTTTTACTGCTGAAGAATTGCTACAGCCTGTATATATAGAAGGAAAGCTTGTATATGACCTTCCGAATTTAGAGGAAATCCGGCGCTATCATCAAGAACAGCTTGGTCTTTTCTGGCCCCAGCACTTAAGAAGGCTAAACCCACAAGAGTATTTTGTCGATCTATCCGTTCAAGTATGGAAGACGAAAAACGATCTTTTAGAGAAGTATTCTTTATAGAAAGCAAACCTCTTTTCGACACGAAAAGAGGTTTTTTAATAAAATCTTTAAAAAAGCGTTGACGGGCGTCCGTATCGCTGATATAGTAATAAACGTTGTTGCTTTTCTTACATAACGTTCGACAAAAACAAACATAAACTTTTAAAAAGTTGTTGCTTCGAAAGAAGATATGTGGTAAGATAGTTTTTGTCGCTGCTTTAAGAGAGTGACGCGATAAAGAAAAAAGTTCTTTGAAAACTGAACAAAAGAAATAGGTAAGGAATTAAGAATTAATTCCGTCAGTTTTAAATCGAGCAAGACAAACACTTTTATGGAGAGTTTGATCCTGGCTCAGGATGAACGCTGGCGGCGTGCCTAATACATGCAAGTCGAGCGAATGATGAGGAGCTTGCTCCTCTGATTTAGCGGCGGACGGGTGAGTAACACGTGGGTAATCTGCCTGTAAGACGGGGATAACTCCGGGAAACCGGGGCTAATACCGGATAATAAGAGAAGAAGCATTTCTTCT